>NZ_JBIEKD010000024.1:0-53566 GCF_043496955.1 Thalassobacillus sp. B23F22_16
TAGGACAATCATTTTAGCTACATACTCTTTAAATTCCGAACTGTAACTCTTCATTTTTTTAGTCAAGTGAACACGTCCTTAATTTAAGCTTTAGGTCGATTAAAACATGGCTCACTACCTGTGTCCAATTTCTATACTAGTTCCAAAATTCGAAATTATGAGAGACAACTTTTCCGATAAGAGAGACAAATTTTGAAAAAAGAGAGACACAACAAGCGTATAAGAGACAACATCACCGCCTCTGGCTGACCCGCAGCCAGAGGTTTTTTCTGTAATAAAAATGTAATCGCATTTCCGTTGACTTTGAATGATTCATTTCATAATATGTGTATTAATGAAATATATATTCCATAAAAGGAGATGTTGAAAATTACTACGGACAGTAAAGGGCTAATTTCTGATCACACGAAGAAGTCGGCGGAGCTTTTCGAAAAAGCGGGGAAAGTGATTCCCGGCGGCGTCACTGCCCATATCAAGCATATTGCGCCCCATCCATTAGTGATGGAAAAAGCGAAAGGGAGCAAAATCTACGACGTGGATGGCAATGAATATATTGATTACCTGCTGTCTTATGGCGCTTTGATTCACGGTCATGGCCACGAGCATGTCCAGCAGGCAGTCATGAATCAGATGGAGACAGATGGCACGACAATTTTTGGAACGCCCCATAAGTTGGAAATCACCATGGCAGAAAAACTGATCGACTTGTACCCGAGCATCGATATGGTGCGCTACACGAACTCCGGGCTGGAGGCGACACTGCTCGCGATCCGCACGGCAATGGCTTATACTGGAAAAACGAAGCTGGCCAAATTCGAAGGTCATTATCATGGCGGCTATGATCAGGTGCTTCTTAGCGTGAACCCTGACCTCAAGCAGGCGGGTGGAGAAGAAGCTCCGCAAGCTGTACCGGAATCCAGTGGAATTCCTGAGTATTATGTGGAGAATACCATCATGCTTCCGTTCAATGATTTAGAAAACGCGGAACGGATTTTACGGAAACATGCCAGTGACATTGCCGGGCTGATCATGGAGCCGGTTCAGGGAGGATTCATTCCGGCGGAGCAGGAGTTTATGGCAGGCATTCGTAAAATCACCGAAGAACTTGGAATCGTCCTGATTTTTGATGAAGTGAAGACAGGTTTCCGGGTCGGACTTGGAGGCGCCCAGGAAATGTATGGTATTGAACCGGATTTGACGGCGCTTGGAAAAGTATTAGGCGGTGGTTTTCCTGTGGGTGCCATCGGCGGGAAGCGGGAGTTTATGATGACGACCGCTGTTGATGACAGCCGTGACATCCTCACAGCCGGGGCTGATAATACGAATAAGAAGCAGTCCGTGTTTCATAGTGGCACGTACAACGGACATCCGACCGTGCTTGCTGCCGGACTTGCGACGATAGACGTACTGGAGCAACCAGGAATTATGGATGATTTGTTTGCGAAAACAAGCCTGCTGCGCGAGAAGCTGGAGGCCGTATACCATCAACACGGGCTGACGATGCAGACGGTCGGTGCGGGTAGTATTTTCAATATCATTTTGACGGATAGAAAAATCCTTAACTACCGTGATATGGAGCATCATGATGCCAAACTCCGAAAAGAAATCGATTATGAACTATTGAAGCTCGGCATTTATACGAAGCCGATGAACCGATATTCGATGTCGACGGTGCACAGCGGTGAAGATATTGAACAAACCGTCTCCGCTCACGACGAAGCGATCCGTCGCGTATTAAATAAATAAGGGAACCAGGGCGGACCATTCATGCTATTGGTCCGCCTTTTTGATAAGCTAGGAATTTTTGTGGATAACTTTACATGGTGGGTTACATCCAGCTCCAGCGCCTACCCCCTCGAGGTCTTAAGTCAATCCTCTCTGTGATTAGAAAAACTTGGCTTATCGCCATGGGTTTATGGCGAAAGCCTAGTTTTACTTATACTTTAAACCTTTATAAACTTAATTGGTCTAAAAGTACAAAGAACGTCACGCCGAGGCTTGTCTTAAGCTTGTCGGGGGTGAGCAAGACGCTTGCGCTTTTGATAACTTGCGGAAGCCGGATGAAGCGTTTAATCTTAAGGAGGAAAGGTGGGTGTGACGATGGAGAATGTTTACCAGCGCATTGCAGCTAACATTGGGGAGATGAGCAAATCCCACGTCAGGATAGCGACCTACATAGTAGAGAACCAGACGACTGCTCCATTTTTAACCGTCGGCAAATTGGCGAAAATGGCAGGCGTCGGTGATGCCACTGTTGTCCGGTTTGCAACAGCACTCGGGTACAGCGGGTATGCGGAGATGCAGCAATATATGCAAAGCTCCGTCCAGCAGCAGTTAACGACGACCGAGCGGTTGAAAATTACAGAAGAAGTGTATGACCGGGAATCATCTGGTGTCTATGAGGTGTTTCAGGATGATATCTCGAACATCCAGGCGACGATGGAAAAACTGGATGAACAGGCGTTCCATCAGGCGGTCGAATCTTTGTTAAAGGCAAGAAAAATTTTTATCATCGCCAACCGCAGTGCTGCCTCGCTCGGAGTATTTCTGAATTATTATCTTGGCATCATTTTGCAAAACACAGAATTGATTCGATCGGTCGAGGATTCGTCGGAAAAATTGTATGACCTGGGAGAGGAGGATGTCGTTCTCGGTATCAGTTTTTCTCGTTATACTAAGAGTACGATTCAGATGTTTACCTACGCCAAAGAAGAGAACGCGCAGACGATTGCGATTACTGATAATCTGTTGTCGCCACTCGTGCCCCATGCGGATATTCCATTGGCAGCATCGAGCCAGATGCCGAGTTTCATCGATTCATTCGTTGCTCCGCTCAGCCTGATCAATGCCCTGATTACGTTTGTCGGAAAAGAGAAGCAGACCGATATCCATGAGCGGCTCGATGTATTGGAAGGAATCTGGGATCATTTTGATGTGTTTGAAAAAAGGAAGAACCAGTGAGGGAGGTGGCTGATCGTTGAGAAAAGTAGAGGTAGTGGCATATGATGCCCATTGGATGGACCGGTTTAGGGAAGAAGCAGAGCAGATAGAAGCGGTATTAGGCGATAACCTTGTGGCTATCCATCACATCGGCAGCACATCGGTACCCGGTCTTGTAGCAAAACCGATCATTGACATCATGCCGGTAGTGAAAGATATAGCAGCAGTCGATCCATATAAGGAAGCAATGGAAACGCTTGGATATGAAGCGAAAGGGGAGTTTGGCATTCCAGGCCGCCGTTTTTTCAAAAAAGGTGGGGACGCTCGCACCCATCACGTCCATGTTTTCGAGGAAGGGAGTCCGGACTCCATCCGTCACTTGGCGTTTCGTGACTATTTACGGGAGCATCCCGATGCGGCAAAAGCATATGGTAAGCTGAAACAGAACCTGGCCCGTCAATTTCCGCACGATATGGAAGCTTATATCGAAGGAAAGCATCATTTCGTCACGGAGCTGGAACAGAAAGCGGTCACCTGGTATACCAATTTGCGTCCATAGTCGTTGGGAATCGCTTTAGGTCAGAAGGTGGCGGCGTTAAGTCAGAAGTTTACAGAGTTAGGGCAGAACGTTAAGTCAGAAGTCTTCCGAGTTAGGGAAGAACCCCCAGACAAAAAAGTTGAAACTTTTTTTTAACTGTCTCGTACATAGTAGTATCGACCAAATGGGAAGGAGGGAGCGGCATGTTCGAGTTATTATTTGATTTGCCATTAAACTTGCATATCTATCTGTTATTTTTAGCGGTGCTGGTCCCGTCTTCCATGTTGTTAGCTGTTCAGTATTTAGAAAGCCCGGCCTTTACGAGCGAGCTTTTCCATTCAGAAGCTGCAGTAGAACGGACCTTTAGCAAAGGGCAGTTAGCCCTAGCTGTACTGCCCAAGCAGACGCAAGTCTTTTTCATTACAAGGTTTATGAAGCGAAAAGACGCTCCAGATGACGATAACGAAGACCATTGCCCTCCTCACATTCAATAGATTTTAAATTTGTGAGGAGGAAGAGAGTGAAACGTTTATTTTTATTAGGAAGTCTCGTACTATTGTTGCTGAGTGGTTGTGCCGGGAACGGAGAGGCTGGGGACGGGTTCTTGAGCCATGTTTTTGTCGACCCATTCACTTTTTTGATTGAAACTACCGCCTCGATTTTTGCCGGAAGTTATGGGGTGGCGATCATCTTAATCACGCTGTTAATCAGGCTGGTACTTTTACCGTTTATGATGAAGCAGTATAAAAATCAGCGGGAGATGAAGGAGAAAATGACTGGCATGCAGCCGGAATTGGAAAAAATTCAGGCAAAGATGAAGAAAACGGATGAACGGGAAAAGCAGATGGAATTACAGCAGGAAATGATGGCTCTATACAGGAAGCACGGTGTAAACCCTCTGTCAGCCGGGTGCTTGCCACTGTTGGTACAAATGCCAATTCTGATGGGCTTTTATTTTGCGATCCAAAGCTCCCAGGAGATTGCGGTTCATTCGTTCCTATGGTTCAGTTTGGGAAGCGTCGATATTCCCCTTGCGATGATTGCCGGTGCCATTTACTTTTTACAGTTCCGAGTGCAGCAAAAGTTAATGCCGGTTGATCCGGCAAATAATAATCCGATGGTTCGCTGGATGGGGCTAATATCCCCGCTTATGATTCTGGTCATTTCCTTCACCATGCCAGCAGCAATCCCATTGTATTGGACGGCAGGCGGGTTATTTCTTACCGGACAGTCCTGGCTGATGCATAAACTAGCCAAATAAAAAGAAAGCACGTTACACCCGTAACGTGCTTTCCATATATAATAGGAGGCAGGATCACATGTGGATTCTATTGGGTTTACTGATAGTATTGTTAGCGCCGCTCGCTCTGATTTTCGTGAAAGATAAATTTGGACTCAACAGCAATAAATTTTATGGCGATGAGTTGAATAAACATAAGCGAACCCCTAAGGATAAAGCCTATGAAAAAAGCGCCCATTACACCAACACGATCAACCATCATAATCAGGGCAGCAGTCACCACCAGGATGGTGGCTTTCATTAGGGAGAAGTTTCCGTAAAATAATTATGTCAACCCAATCCCGAATTCGGCAAGCAAATCCTTGAATGCTGGCCGCTCATTCCCATTTCGTCCGATGACATGTTCAGCGGTCACCAGCGAGTTCAAAACGGCTTCTTCTGTCGCTTCCCCAATCGCGCGGAAGGCTGTATCGATGTCCTCTTCGTGAATCGTCGGGATGGTTAGCGGCTGAGCGGGCTTGTCGTGCGGAATTTTTACAGCAGTTGAAAATCCGAGGACGATATCACCACTGCCATGACCAATCGTCGCCCCTGTCCGGGAGAGTCCGGTGACCGAACGTTTGAGAATCCGGTTTAGCTGCCGCTCGGATACCGGCAAGTCGGTTGCGACGATTACCATCACCGAACCTTTGTCCTTTTCCTCCCAGGAATCAAGAAGCGCTTGCTTCAACTCCTGGCCGACAGGCTTTCCATTCACCCTCAGATCACTCAACATGCCAAAGTTCGATAACACGAGTACCCCCACCGTATATACTCCATGACTTAACTCCATTTGTCGCGACGCTGAACCGATTCCGCCTTTGAGCGAATAACAAAGCATGCCCCGGCCGGCACCGGCGGCTCCTTCTTGAAATTCCGAAGCGGTATTTGTTAGAGCCTCTAACACATGTTCTTTCTGAACGGCCTGGGCTCGGACGTCATTCAACAACATATCATTGCATTCACCGATAACGGGATTTACCGTACCGGTCGTCCGTCCGATTTCCGGGTTCTGTTCCATCGTAGCGGCAATTAATGCATCGGCCGCCGTCCCGACACTTGCGGTATTGGTCAGTACAATCGGTGTCTCGAGCGTTCCGAGCTCATTCACCTGGATGGTTCCAATCGTTTTTCCGAACCCGTTAATTACGTGGCTGGATGCAATCAATTTTTCTTTAAAAATATTTCCCTGATGGGGAAGGATGGCGGTTACGCCGGTTTGGATGTCTCCATCACTTAACGTGACGTGCCCGACTGTCACCCCTTCGATATCAGTAATACTATTACGTTTCCCTGGTTTCATTTTTCCGATTTTCACACCATAATCTGTCATCCGTTTCAAATCTATCACCAAGCTTTCGAAGTTGAAATGTGAGTTTCATTGTACCATGAAAGGAGAGGACTGACGGTTATGAAAAAAACAGCCACTATTATCAATGCCGTGATCAGCGGGATATTCGTGTTTATGATTTCTACCTTTTTTGCTGGGGGAGCGATCGGGGAAAATTATACCGACAAGACCTTCGTGGCTCCGGAGTTTTTCCTAATTGCGGTGATATGGGGAGTCGGTGTTCTGTTAGGAGCCATGCATTTGTGGAAAAAATCGATTTATCTTTTTGTAGTGTCGATTATCCTTATGTGGTTATCCATTCCACTGGGAATAAGGTTTGCTCGGTATGTTGCATCTGTTTTCGCTTGATTCTGAATTTTTTCATCTTTTATCCCAGTAAAGCTTTAAATTGTCAGCAATTAGGCGTACAATGGATAATAATCTAAAACCTCCACTTCAGCTGGAGGTACTTTTTTATCCAGGGCTTTCGTCATAAGTAATGGGCGAAAAGCCAAACTTATTTATCCAACTAATTGAAGAATCTTATCTAATAAGGAGTCATGAAGATGAAAACAGAAGAACTTGTAATCGTAGAAAGCAAGCATAAGCAGCCGAAACCGAACACCGATCAGATCCCATTCGGCCGAACCTTCACTGACCACATGTTTGTGATGGATTACCATGAAGAGAAAGGATGGTACGAACCGCGTATCGTACCGTATGAGCCGTTGACACTGGACCCGGCGGCAATGATTTTCCATTATGGCCAGACGGTTTTCGAAGGATTGAAAGCCTACCGTTCCGGTGACCGCGTTCTTTTATTCCGTCCGGAAAAGAACCTGGAGCGTCTGAACCGATCCAGTGATCGTTTGAGCATTCCCGCAATCGATGAAGAAAAAGTGATGAAGTATTTGGAAGAGCTGATCAGCCTGGAAAAAGACTGGGTCCCGGACACACCGGGTACTTCTTTATATATCCGTCCCTTCATCATTGGAACCGAGCCGAATCTATCGGTTGCACCTTCGAAAACGTATAAGCTGATGATTATCCTGTCTCCTGTCGGATCTTACTTTTCCGGCGGCCTGACCCCGGTCAAAATCCGCGTTGAAGACAAGTTCACCCGCGCGGTCAAAGGCGGTACGGGAATGGCGAAAACAGCCGGGAACTATTCCGCTGCCTACCAGGCCCAGAAGCAGGCGTATAAAGAAGGAAAAGCGGACGTGTTATGGCTTGATGGCGTCGAGAAGCGTTATATTGAGGAAGTCGGCAGTATGAATATCTTTTTCAAGATTGATGGCGAGGTTGTAACCCCGGCATTGAGCGGCAGTATTTTGCAGGGGATTACCCGAATGTCCGTCATCGAACTGCTGGAAAAATGGGGCGTAACGGTTACCGAACGCCGCATCTCGATTGAAGAACTTTACCAGTATCACGAAGAAGGAAAACTGGAAGAAGCGTTTGGGACAGGGACAGCTGCCGTCATTTCACCGGTCGGCGAGTTGAACTGGCTCGGAAAAGAAATGGTGATTAACAACCATGAAATCGGGGAACTATCCCAGAAATTGTATGATACGATCACCGGCATCCAGACAGGGAAGCTCGAAGATACCCAAGGATGGACCGTCAAAGTCAAGTAACTGAAAAGATCCTCCTTGCCCAAGTCGGGCAGGAGGATTTTTTTATCTAAGTGAACCGAGCATGCGGAACATATTTTCCAGTTCACTCAAAGGAAGGGAAGCCGGATCCGCATCCTGCTCATAAAATATCCCCGCCTCCTGGAGGCTTTCGATATAATATTTCTTCACTTTCTCCACACCATCACGAAGCTCATTCTTTCCCATGATATCAGATCTCTTCATGTCTGTTTATTCCTCCTTGTTTGTTGACAGCAGGTCTTTGCTTAATTCTAAGATTAAAGCAGTTACAACAAGGCTTCATCATTTCTGTAAGATAATCTCCCCCACTATTTAGGAAAGTCTCTTGAAATATGACAGTACAATCCTTTCTTCGACCAACTATCCTTGTAGGCAGAAAGGATTTGTTTTTTGTAAAAAAGCACTAGTATTGCTATACCATCGTTGGATTTTTACATTTTCCTAACATTCAAACAGGAACGTATTTTACACTGAATAGGTAGAATTGTAACTTGCAAGAAATAAATTTGAAAAGGAGTGCTGCAAGTGAACAGAATGTTGCCTTTTACAGTAGTAATTGCCATGGTTTTATCCTTTTTCAGCCCGATGATGGAAGAAGAGAAATCTGCGTATGCTGCAGGGACAGGCGAGGTTGTTATCAATGAAATTGCCTGGATGGGAACGACGTCAAGCTATAATGATGAGTGGATAGAGTTACACAACCAAACGGGCGAAGCTATCGACGTTACGGGCTGGACACTGGAAGCCCAGGATGGTACACCCGCAATCGAATTATCAGGAACAATCGCTGCAAACAGCTTTTACATAATGGAGCGAACGGATGATTCGACTGTTCCTGATACGGAAGCTGATCTGATTTATGCCGGAAGCATGTCCAATTCCGGGGAAGCAATGGAACTTCGTGATGCTGCCGGTAATTTAGTCGATGAAGTTGATGCGTGGCACGCAGGAGATAACGATGCCAAGGCATCGATGGAACGACTTCATGCGGAAGGAGAGGGTACCGATCCAGCGAATTGGGCAGATGCCACCACTGAGTATTCCGTTGGTTTTGGAACCCCAAATGGTGCCAATGGCAGCGAAAACGTCGGCGGCTGTGAGGATAGTCAGGAGAATCTATCCAATGTTTCTGAATCAGAAGGTGCTATAAATGTTTATTTCAACAAATGTGCCGATCATACAAATGCCCTTGCTGGAAACGAAGCCAATGACAATGTCAATTTAGAAGACCGTTTGATTGAACGGTTGAACAGTGCTACGGAGAGTATCGATTTTGCTACTTATGAAATCAACCTTCCGGGAATCGTCGATACATTAGTTGCTAAGGCTGCTGAAGGAGTCGATGTGCGTGTAATCGCCGATGCTAAGGATGCCTCTGACCCGCATTATACGGAGCGTTATAAGACGATGAGGTTATACGTAGAAAAAATGGTCCGGGGTGCTGATGGCGAAATTGGCACGGCTGATGATATCCACGTTTTCTCGGACTCACCGATGATGGCAGTGGAAGACAGTACCGCCCGCTCGAAATATGGATTACAGGCTGAGGCCAATGATATTGCAGAAGTGACGGTTGAAATCGGAAACAGTACAGAAACCGGGCGTTTGTTTGTTGAAGCGGAAGAAAAAAGCGCAAATGCCTATTATTCACCAGGGAATCAGATGCATAATAAATTTGCCGTAGTCGATGACCGATGGGTATTTACCGGCAGTTGGAACTTCACAGTGACCGGTTTATATGGCTCAGAAGAAAATATGGAGGCCGGAATTTTGGATGGCAACCAGCAGCACGTGGTTGAAATCAACTGGCCGGACCTTGCCGGAATCTATGAAACTGAGTTCAATGAAATGTGGGGAAGTAATGGAATGGAGCCGGATAAAGCCACCTCGAATTTCAGTACAAGAAAAGTAGATAATACCAAACATCAGGTAAATATCAACGGGGTGCCTGTGGAAATCTATTTTTCCGCCGGAGATGATGCTGTTGGCCGGATGACGGAATTTGTAAAAAATGACGCGGACCTGAATACGTACTTTTCCATTTTTGCCTGGAGCGATCAGGAGCTTGTGGATGAATTAAAGCATAAATGGGAAGGCTCCTATAATGATATGGAAGGTTCTTTGACCGGTTTTGATATAAAAGGGGTGTTTGACACCAGTTTCTGGAATCAGTGGTGGTCTGCTAGTGTAGACATGACAGGAAGAACTGCTTCCCAGGAAAGCGACAACAACCCGAACACCCGCTGGGCCAACCCGGCACCGGTGTATGAGGATGCTGAGTCCCGCAAGCTTCATAGCAAAACGATGCTGATTGATGCAGATACGGAGAGTGATCCGACGGTTATTGTCGGGTCGACCAACTGGAGCAACAATGGTAATAATATCAATGACGAAAACATGCTGTTCATTCATGATGAAGCAATAACCAATCAATTCCTACAAGAATTCCACGCCCGCTACGAACAGGCAGGCGGAACCATGCAGTAAAACCAAAAGCAGCACCCCGGGACATCCAGAAACTGGAGGACCTGGGGTGCTGCTTTGCTGGACAAACTTTTCTTATACTAGACAACGCTGGGGGGATACTAGACAATTCACGAAGTTTATTAGACATCCTGGAAAGGATACTAGCTACTTTTGGAAATTTACTAGACAGAATGAAAAATTTACTAGACAAACAATGCGTATACTAGACACCATACAAGCATCAAACAAAGTCACCCCGGGAAATCCAATATTTGGAGGACCCGGGGTGTTGCTTGTGGTTTAAGAGTGCTGGAGGGCGGCTGCTTTCATGGAGCCGGTTTCTTTGAAGCGGGTATGCCATGCGAAGGCTTTTTCCAGCACGTGCGGAGTCTGGCCGCCTTTTTCCCATGCCTCTTCATAATAAGCATAGAGCTGTTCGCGATACGTCGGATGCGCGCAATTTTCGATAATCACTGGCACGCGTTCTTTCGGTGCCAGGCCGCGCAGGTCCGCGTACCCCTGTTCCGTCACAAGGACGTCGACGTCGTGTTCGGTATGATCGACGTGAGAAACGAATGGTACGACACTGGAGATGTCGCCATTTTTGGCAATCGACTTGGTGACAAAAATAGCAAGACGGGAATTTCGCGTAAAGTCACCGGAGCCGCCGATGCCATTCATCATCTTCGTGCCAAGCACATGCGTGGAGTTGACATTGCCATAAATATCGACTTCAAGCGGCGTGTTGATCGAAATCAGTCCTAACCGGCGGATAATCTCCGGATGGTTGGAAATTTCCTGCGGACGTAACAGAAGCCGGTCACGGTAGCGGTCGATATTCCCATAGACTTCTTCCAGCTTATCTTCTGAAAGTGTAATCGAGCAGCCGGACGCGAACTTGATTTTCCCGGCATCCAAGAGGTCGAATACCGCATCCTGCAATACCTCGGAATAGACTTCCAGCTCTGTGAACTCAGAATCGAGCAAGCCATGGAAAACGGCATTGGCAACCGAGCCGATGCCGGATTGCAACGGTGCCAGATTTTCAGGGAGCCGTCCGACTTCTACTTCTTTTCGTAAGAAACCAATCAAATGATTCGCCATCGTTGCTGTGTCTTCATCTGGCGGTACGATGGTCGACGGGGAGTCCGGCTGATTGGTGATGACGATCCCTTTAATTTTTTCGATGTCAACCTGGATCCCGATCGTGCCGATGCGGTCATCGACTTCCGTCAACGGGATGGGCTGACGCTTGCCCTGAGCCCCTAATTCATAGATATCATGCAGGCCTTCAAAGGCATCGGACTGTGCCAGATTCAATTCAACAATCACATTTTTCGCTTTCTCCGCAAAAATAGAAGAGTTGCCGACAGAAGTGGACGGCACGATCATCCCATCCTTTGTAATTGATACCGCTTCCACAATGGCGTAATCAATCGGGTTCAATATATCCTGACGAATCGCCTCTGCGGTATGGGACAGGTGCTGGTCGACAAACAGCATGTCGCCCTGGTTGATTTCGCTGCGCATCGTTTTATCAGCCTGGAACGGCAGGCGTTTGTGTACAATTCCAGCTTCAGCCATCAGGCGGTCGATATCGGATCCGAGGGAAGCCCCGGTATAGACGTTTACTTTCAGGTGTTCTTCTTTTGCTTTTTCAACTAAAGCAGACGGAACCGCCTTAGCATCACCGGCACGGGTGAACCCGCTCAAGCCAAGTGTCATCCCGTCCTCAATCCAGGAAGCGGCTGTTTCCTCAGAAACGATGCGATCTTCCAGTTGTTTATCTCGTAATCGTTGGTTATAAGTTTGTTTCATACCAAAACCTCCATGATGTAATTTTCTTATAATTCTAACGTCTTACAGCGTTCATCTCTTGGGTTTTGGTATGAAAAGGCTTAAATTCGTACTGAAATAGAAAATTCACGACATAACTAAGAAAAATCAGAACGACAGAATCCTGCGGAACTGGCTCGCGTATGTCTGGCTAACCGGGATCTTAGTGCCATCTTTCATGATCAATAGAAAAGTAGAATGGGAGTCCGGCTGGATCTCAGCAATAAAATTGACGTTGATGATATAGGAACGATGACATCGTAAAAACATTTCCTCGGGTAAATGGAATTCCACTTCACTCAATGTGAATTTATGCGTCCCTGTACCGCGTTCTGATTGGACCCATGTTTTTCGATTGTGAGCTTCTAAAAACATGACTTCCTCGTAAGGGACCGGTATCCAGCGGTCTTCGATATGCAGGGTCAGGAACCTGGACAAAAACTTCAATTGTTTTGAAGGTAAAATTGCAGTGACACAGCCCTTTGGATTTCCGGAATCGATAATGGGCACCGAGGTACCGAAATAAGGAATCCCAAATACCTTGCCATTAATGTGATCGGACGTCTTTTTCCGGACGCTGAGGGCTTTGAATGTTACGGTGTTTTCATTGATTTTATCTCCAGGCTTGATCTTCAAATCGATGTGTTTGCTTGGTTTATAATAAATAAATTGCTTAGAGTCGGATACAGCAATAGAAGCTTCTTTTGGAAATAATTCTTTGAATGATTCTACCATGGAAGAAATGGAGAAATAATCCATCTTCTAACACTCCTTCATTTGTTTCTTCTATATTAATTATAAAGAGGTGTATGAAAAATAGAAAACGTTAACAATCTGAAAATGAGAAAAAAGGGGAGATGAGGAGTCACTGAATTCAGGCAAATATTTTGATTTGAAGCTTATTTTCAGGTATTCTTTTATTGTGAAACACTTTACATAACCCTCTTTCCACCTCTCATCCTATACTCTTTAAAGGAGAATTTTACCTTATATGTTTTTTGACGCTTTCGGCACTGATACCTTTTTACTTCTAACTGCATTACTTTTATTTAGTGGTGTACTCGTAGCTAAATTTTCAAGCCGCTGGGGAATTCCATCCTTGATTTTATTTATCCTGGTCGGAATGCTTTTTGGTAGTGATGGCTTAGGAATTATTTATTTTGATGATGCCAGCACCGCGCAGATTATTGGGGTATTCGCTCTGGTCATCATTTTGTTTGAAGGTGGTCTGCACACAAAGTGGAGGACTGTTCGCTCTGTGGCGCTTCCATCTCTTTCGCTTGCAACCTTTGGTGTGCTGTTTACTTCACTCATCATCGGATTTTCAGCGTACCTGATTTTTGAGCTGACGATTCTGGAAGGCATGCTGCTCGGTGCGATTGTCGGTTCTACAGACGCGGCTGCTGTTTTTGCTGCCCTGAAAGAACGAAATATCAAAGCAAAAATGGGAGCGACTCTGGAAGCAGAATCGGGAACCAACGATCCGATGGCCGTTTTCCTTACGTTGTCCTTGATCGAATTGCTCACGGTACAGGATCAGTCGATTTGGATGATGATTCCGATGTTTTTTGTCCAAATGGGTATGGGGCTATTGTTCGGTATTGCTCTCGGGAAACTGGCCTCGTACTCCATCAACCGGATTAAACTCGATTCAAGTGCCCTTTATCCGATTTTTTCTGTTGCCTTCGCCCTGGTTACCTATAGTGTGACAGCCTTCCTGGGAGGAAGCGGCTTTTTGGCGGTCTATGTCGCTGCACTTGTCGTTGGCAATAGCGAGCTCACTTACCGTTATTCCATTTTTCAATTTAATGAGGGATTTGCTTGGATGGCGCAGATCCTAATGTTTATCATCCTTGGCCTGCTTGTTTTCCCTGGTCAGGTATTCACTTCAGCAATCATGCTTAATGGCTTATTGTTATCTGCCTTATTGATTCTGGTGGCCCGTCCTATAGCAGTGTTTTTATCTCTTATAAAAATGGGTTATTCCGTAAAAGAAAAATTATTTATTTCCTGGGCAGGTCTTCGTGGGGCAGTCCCAATTGTGCTCGCAACATTTCCGATTGTCAATGGTGTTGAAAACAGCCAGGTCATGTTTAATGTTGTGTTTTTCATTGTACTGACTTCTGCTCTAGTCCAGGGATCGACCATTTCTCTCGTAGCAAAGAAGCTGAATCTTGTTGGACCAAAAAAAGATGTGCCGCACCATTCGATCGAGCTGATTTCCATGGGGAAAGCCTCAGCCGAAATGATTCAGTACCAGGTAAGTCCCCAATCAGCGGTTGTAGGGCAAAAGCTTCGTGACGTTGAGTTCCCAAACCGGGCGAATATTAGTGCTATCATCCGGGATAATCAGGTGATCACCCCATATGGTGAGACAGAAATCAAAGCCGGCGATTTTCTTTATATCCTTGTAGAAGCTAAATATAAAGAACAACTAAAAAAAGTACTGGAACAACGAGTAGAACGAAGTGCCTTCGAATAAAATGTAAACATTCCGCTCGCCTGGGAACACTAAAAGAAAATTGTGTTTCTGCGAAAGGGGATTTCTCATGAAATTCGGCAGCCATGTTTCCATCCGGGAAGGTTATTTAGGAGCAGCCAAACAGGCAGCCGCCATGAATGCGGCTGCTTTTCAATATTTCCCCAAGAACCCGCGCAGCCTGTCAGTCAAAGAATTTAACCGAGACGACGCCAGCCTTTGCAAGGAGTTTAGTGAGCAGCATGGTCTTGTGTCTATCGCTCACACGCCTTACCCTACCAGCCTGACTCCTGCAGATGACCGTAAGCGGGAAGCGGTGGTGGCGTCCTTGCTGAATGATCTTGAAATTACCAACGCCTGCGGTTCGATCGGCGTGGTCGTCCATTTTGGGAAGCAGGTTGAGGATGGTGATCCCCTTGTCAGCTACCAGCTGATGATCGGTGTTCTCAATGAAGTGCTTTCCGAATGGGAGGGAAGCTGTAAAATTCTCCTGGAAAACAACGCGGGAAAGCCAGGATCAATGGGGACGACGTTAGAAGAGTTGAGCCGGGTGCGCGAGTTATGCGAGGCGCCTGAGAAAATCGGTTTTTGCCTGGATACTTGTCATGCCTTCGCGAGCGGATTATGGGATGGGAACAACTGGGAAGCTGTTTTGGCAAAAGGGAACGAGCTCGGTTATTTTAATCATCTGGAAGCCATCCACTTCAATAACTCCAAATATGAGACCGGATCCGGGAAAGACCGCCATGCCAATATATTCGGGAGCGGCTACATAACGGAAGAGCAGTTCGGACAATTGATCGCCACCCCACAGCTTGCTGACATCCCGTTTATTTTGGAGACCCCTAAAGATACCCCGACACATGAAAAAGAAATCCGTCAGCTGCAGGAAAAATGGGGATCAAGTTAATAGAAGAAAAAAAGCGTGAGGCTGAAGCCTGACGCTTCTTTTTTTACACTTTAAGAAAGTTATAAGAAACACTAAGGCTTTCGCCGTAAAGACTTGGCAATAAGCCAAGTTTTTTAAAATGAGAAAAAGCAGCCATATTAGAGCTAATATGGAATTCTGTCAATAAAGTGGACAAAAATAGATCACTCATCGGGCCATTTTTTTCTTCCGCGTGTCTTCTTCCGAAACACTTGGATGCCTCCGCATAAAGGGAAGGATACCAAAACCGATCCTACCCTTTATGCAGAGGGAATGTGTGCTGAAGCGAGCTTCTGACTTTGGCTCGAATAATAGGCCTTTTCTTTTTCGATAGGGCTCTTATCATCCAAGAAGGAATGCATACGCTTCTGGTTATAAAATTTAATATAAAATTGAACAGCTAAAATAGCTTCAGCTTTTGTAGGGAATACGTATTTATACAGGTACTCCTTTTTAAAAGAGGCAAAGAAGCTCTCGACACAGGCGTTATCATAGGGTGTGCCTTTCCGGCTCATGCTGATAGTGGCTTGGGCTTCTTCAAGGGTTTTAACATATGCCCTGGAACAGTATTGGGATCCTTGATCCGAATGGTGGATCCATCCTGCTTCTGGCTCCCGAAGGGAGATAGCTTCTTCTAAGGCATGTAGAGATAGCGATTGTTCCATATGGTCATCAATCCGAAAACTGATGATACGGCGAGAATATAGGTCCATGACAGGATTTAGATACAAGAATCCTTCACCAGTATGAATATAGGTAATATCTGTAGCCCAGACCTTGTTTGGAGCTTCTGGTTGAAACTCTCGTTTCAAATGGTTAGGAAAAGTTTGATTGGCATGTTTCGAATCGGTAGTCGCTACAAATTTCTTTGGTGGCACTGCATACAGTTCTAACTCTCTCATACGGTTAGTCACTTTCTTCACGGAAACCGATAGTCCATCCTCATCCCGGATTTTTTTATGAATACGAGGGCTGCCGTAACACCCATGATTATCGTGATAGTGAAATAGAATTCGCTCATCTAAATAACGATTGAATGCTTCCCGCTCTGTTTCTGGCTGCTCTAACCTGTGGAGGTAAGCATAATAGCCTGATGTAGACACACCAAGAACTTCGCACATCTTCGATACGGTGTGTTCTGTACGATGTTCATAAATGAACTCGAACTTTACTCTTTTTCTTGCGTGAAGATGTGCATTGCCTTTTTTAATATTTCGGCTTCCTCCTGAGCTTCAAGCTTCTCTTGCCGTTCTTTTTCATACATCTCTTTGTACTCAGAAGCCGTTAATAGCTGGTTTTGTTCCTCTTTTTCTGCGTTCTTCTGCTTGTCACGATAGCTCCCTACCCACCGCTTAACGGTACCGTAAGGTAAATTGAGCTTGTGGCAAATATCAGTCATTTTATGCCCGTCTAGGACAATCATTTTAGCTACATACTCTTTAAATTCCGAACTGTAACTCTTCATTTTTTTAGTCAAGTGAACACGTCCTTAATTTAAGCTTTGGGTCGATTAAAACATGGCTCACTACCTGTGTCCACTTTCTATACTAGTTCCAAATACCCATCTGATGAGAGACAGGAACAGGCTTAAGAGAGCAAATTTCGGGAATAACAGAGACAATTTCGCGAATAAGAGAGATACATTTGAAAATAGAGAGACACACCCACCAGGAAGAGATATAACATACTTGAGTAATAGGTGGAATGGGAGTGTGATGTGCCTCACATACATTTGAGGCACATTCCGCTAGGATAGAGGTACATTTGATAGAAAAAGGAGTGGCCGATGATGAGTCATGAATGTGCCGGAATGAAAGTAGACAGCGGAGCAACACAACTTTGTGCAGCCTTACAGCACTTGAAGGATGAACACCCAAAGCTTGAGGAATTGATGAAACAATTGCAGCTCGCAGCAGCACAAACAAAAGAAACCACAGAAGAGCAGATCACCCAATTGCTTGCGCTCCGGGAAGAGGTCGTATCCTTTATGGAACAGCTCATTCCCCATTCGGAAAAAGAGGAAGGCGTCTTATTTCCGATGATGGGCAAGTATATTGGTACCAGTACCGGTCCGCTTGTCGTCATGGAATATGAGCATGATCTGGCAAAAGAGAGCTTTGAGTCTTTTCTGAATGGGACAGAAAATGTATCCGAAATCGAGGATCCTGCGCGTTTGAACCTCCACGTCCTCGAAGGGTGCACAACACTATTTTCTCATTTCAATAAAGAAGAAAATGTACTATTCCCGATGGCGGAAAATGTGCTAACAGACGAAGATAAGGAAAAATTGGCGGAGGCCTACCAGATTTCCATAATAAAATGACACGGCTAAATCACCAGCCGTGTCATTTTTCCTGCTGCAAAAACTTACGAATAAAGGAGAAAACCAGCGACCTGACTTGTTCTGATTCATTGAAAAGCGCATGCTGGGCGTGATCGATCTGGACCATGGTCAGCCGACGAAACTTCTTTTGCAAAAACTTCATATTATAACGCCAGGCTACGGTCCTGTCCTGATTGCCCTGAAGAACGAACGTCGGCGTGTTCGTCACAGGGTAACTTTTCAGCTTCCTGTTCCAATCGAGCATGGCACCGACCCAGTCCAGCGGAATCGCCCGGCTTTGCAGGGGATCGATTTTCCGTAATTTCAAATAATGCTCGTCAGAAGAATTGACACGGAAATTACGTTTTACTTCCTGTAGGAATGGGATGATTTTTGCTAAATAATAGCCAATTACCGTCCCGTACCAATGCTCAGAATGAACGAGCGGAGCGGCCAGTATAACTTTGTCAAAGATGTGGTCATGATTGTTCAGCACATAATCGATTGCGATTGCACCCCCGGTGCTATGACCGATCACATAGAAGGGACCGCTCCTTTCTTTTTTTGCCAGGGAAAGCAGCTGTTCGAGGGATTGGACATAATCCGAAAATCGTTCCACGGAGGGTGATTCCCCCTCAGAAAGCCCGTGTCCTTCCAGGTCATAGCTGATTACAGTATAGCCCAATTCATTCAAAAATCGGATGATATGCTTGAGATGGCCGACGTGATCCAAATAGCCATGCAGCAAGAATACCGTTCCTTTTGATTGTTTTGGCGCGAACATCTGGACGAGCTTCTTCGTCCCGTTCGTTTCCACCTTACCAAAATGAAAATCTACACCGGAAGTATTCAAACCATAATAATTTAAGTAAGCAGCTACATCCTGGTTTATTTCTACTGGTTTGCTGAAATCGAACGTGTCATTCCAACCTGATAACCGTTCCAGTACAGCTTTGATATTTTTCATTACTATTTTCCCCTTGTTCCTTTGTTTTTTCATTAGTATCACCACGTATGTTTTTCTAGAAACATGAATTACCATCAGTCCGGACACCCCTGGATAATTAACAATATCTGGTCTTAATTACCATCTGACTTCCATGGTTGTTCCTGACAAATCATATACCGCTAGTTAATCGAACTTTGCTATGTTATAGTAACACTAATTGTGCCATTTACCACATAAGAAAGGGACGAGATAGTGATAGATAGACAAAATGAAGTGAGAGAATTAATCAGTGAAAAAGTTAAAAGCCAGAAGAGCCAATTGCGGGAGAATCTCCGCTTACACAAAGAAGATTACCAGGGCAACATAGCGAACAACGCAGATAACCTGGTGCGATGGCGGGGAGACCTGATTGAATTATATGCCGAAACCATTGTACGGGATCTGGAAGAGAGCGATAAGAAGGTGAAGGAATGGGGAGATAAAGTATCTGATTTTCTCGTCAACATTCAAATGCCGCTGGATTTAGCGATAGAAGAAATACGCTATTACCGGAATATGATCGGGGAAATCATTCGGGACACTGGGGAACAAGAATCGTTATCTCTCCGTGACTTCTATGATTTGGTGTCTTCCTTCGATTTGGTTGTCGATCAAGTCGTAGAAATCATCTGTGTTTCCTATATGAAAAAATACAACCAGAAAATGTACGCTACACAGACGGAAATCAACGAACTCTCGGTACCAATCATCGAGATTACGGAGAGCGTCGCTGTTCTGCCCTTAGTTGGTGCGGTAGACACCCAACGGGCCCAGTTATTGATGGACCATGCATTATCAGAAAGCTCAATAAACGATTACGATTATTTCATCATTGACGTATCCGGTGTACCCGTCATCGATACGATGGTGGCTCACCAGATTTTCAAGGTAATCCGTGGGTTAAAACTGATCGGCGTTGAAGTGAAAATGAGCGGTGTTCGTCCTGAAATTGCCCAAACGATGGTGCAGCTTGGAGTAGACTTTGAAGACACCTTATCATTTTCCAGCCTTCATCGTGCATTGGACTATATCGGATTCGGACTCAAATAAAAATAGACACGCCCAATGCTGGCATGTCTATTTTTCTCTTATATGGAGGATTTGTCTCATAACCCATGAAAAATTCTCTTTTATTTTCGTTTTTATCTATTATAATTCCGACATTGGCTCTCTTATTTGCAAAATTGTCTCTTATACCAATTCAATGTCTCGTATCGATGACACTTGTCTCCCATACACACCGAAAACTCACTTATTATGCATAGCCGACTTCTTTTCCGCGATGGTTTGCGTCAGCTCGTCGACATGCGCCGTCACAAGTTGTTCGGCCTCTTCCAGGGTTTCAAAAAATACGTGGCGGATGGAGCCGTCATTATTTTTCTCTGCATGTTTATATTTCGGATCATAATAATGAAGGAGCAGCTGCTCGACGACAGTCCGGTAATCACGCTCCTCCAGTGCCTCAGTTATGATACGTTGAGTCTCTGGCGGGGTTCTTTTTTCAATCACTTCCCAGGCAGCCTCAATCGCTTCATGGTGCTTGTCCGGCTGGTACGTGGATAGAATCGTATCGACACGGATAGGGACGGACGTATGAA
This sequence comes from Thalassobacillus sp. B23F22_16, assembly GCF_043496955.1. NCBI lineage: Bacteria > Bacillati > Bacillota > Bacilli > Caryophanales > Bacillaceae > Thalassobacillus > Thalassobacillus sp. B23F22_16. The sequence continues at coordinate 20,361 of NZ_JBIEKD010000024.1, forward strand.
CCTGGATACGCGGGCCGGTTTGTTTACCTTCTATAATAAAAGCGGGAACCTCAATGTTACCGAGGCGTTTGCTTTCTGATTCAATGATATAGTAGTCGGTTTCGCCAATTTCCTGGATTCGCTGCCACAACCGGACATCAAAATCCTTTTGACTGCGGTCTGGCAAATCGACACGACCAAACACAGAACCGCGATGGGCAGCAAGCCCTTCCAGGTCAATGACCGGGTACCGCTTATCAGACAGGCGTTCCAGAATTTCTGTTTTCTTCGTACCCGTCAATCCTTCCAATACAATGAAAGTCCGATTCAGACGCGCTGTCGCTTCCAGGTCTGCCACGACCTTTTTGCGGAACGAACGGATGCCGCCTTCCAGCTGATAGCATTTCAACCCCATCAATTCGAATATTGTCGCCAGTGTCCGGCTCCGCATGCCGCCACGCCAGCAATAAATGATCAGTGGCTTTCTGCCAGAAATCTTTTTTGCCTGCTGGTAAAAATCCGGGAGCTTCGGTGACACGAGTGAAATACCGAGGTCTTTGGCTGCTTCTTTCCCAACCTGCTTGTATGTAGTTCCAACCGTGACACGCTCTTCATTAGAGAAAATCGGCATGTTGATGGCACCGGGGATATGGAATTCTGCATACTCTTTCGGTGTCCGGACATCAAGGACGGGACAGTCCATCTCTAAAGCTTCCGCTATCGTCACTTTCTTCATCGATTTCACCTGCTTTATACCTGAGTGTGTATTGTCAGTATAACATGCCCGGCTTACATTTTTCCTTTCGCGGTAACTTAGGTTAGAATATAGGAAGAAAGTATCTGTTCAAGAAAGGATATCAACCTATGGCAAATCATGAGAATTCGGCCAGCACCTGGCCTCTACTAGACACACTAGCCCCATTCCTGCAGCAGGCATGGGAGAACTCCAAATTCCAGAAACCGACCGAAATTCAAAAACAGGCGATTCCGCCGATTTTAGAGGGGAAAGACGTGCTCGCTGAGGCACCGACAGGAAGCGGGAAGACGCTTGCGTATCTTTTCCCCGTCCTGCAGAAAATCGATCCCGAGAAGAAAGATACCCAGGCTGTCATTCTGGCCTCTTCACGAGAGCTCGTCATGCAAATCCATGAAGAAATGCAAGTATGGAGTGCCGGAAGCGGTATTTCGAGTGCCACGCTTATTGGGGGCGCCAACATTAAGCGACAGTTGGACAAGCTGAAAAAGCATCCGCGTATCATTATCGGAACACCAGGCCGCGTCCACGAGCTGATTAAAAAGAAGAAACTGAAAATGCATGAAGTAAAGACGCTCGTGCTTGATGAAGGCGATCAGCTGCTGGCTCCCGAGCATAAAGGGACGCTCGAAGATATTATTAAAAGTACGCTGGCAGACCGTCAGCTGCTGCTATTTTCGGCAACATTGCCAAAGGTGAGTGAGCTGGAAGCGCAGCGCCTGATGAAGGATCCGGAGATTGTCCGGGTCGGGACAGAATCCGAAAAGCCGGACGTCGACCATGGGTACCTTATTACCGATGCCCGGAAAAAGGTAGACACGCTGAAGCGTCTGACCGTAATTGAAGCGTTTAGGGGGCTCGTTTTTGTGAGAGATATCGGTAACCTGAATGTGCTGGCTGAAAAATTACGTTTTAAAGGGCTGTCGATTGGTGTCATCCACGGCGATTCGAAAAAAGAAGACCGGGTAAAGACACTGAAAGCTTTCCGGGAAGAGAAGTTAGCGCTACTATTGGCGACCGATGTGGCGGCTCGCGGCCTTGACATTCCGTCGCTGAAGTACGTCATCAATTACGATCTTCCTGATGAAACGAGCCAGTATGTCCATCGTGCCGGCCGAACAGGACGAGTTGGATCCCCAGTAGATGGCAACGTTATTTCACTCGTAACCGGAGACGATATCAAAAAGATCGTCAAAATCAGTAAAGAACTCAACATCGATATTACAGAAAAGCAGATGTATCACGGTGAATTAATAGATGCCCGAAAGTAATAAGGAGAGTCGTATATGACAGAGGAAATCGCTGGAAAAACGATGGCTGAATGGCAGGCGGAGTATCCGCTGCTGAAAGAGATCGTGGCAACAGAAGAAGTTTTCTGGGAAAATCCGGATTATCGGCCACACGCTCTTGGGGATGTGGTGTCGAGGGAAGAGCTGGATGAAGCGGCTGCCTTGTTCGAGCGCTTTTTACCTTTTTTGAAAAAAGCATTTCCGGAGGTAGACCTGCCTTCGGAAGGAATTGTTTCCCCCCTCCGGGAGATAGCGGGAATGAAAAAGAAACTCGAGGCTGCTGAGGGTGTTACTATTACAGGTGATTTGTGGCTGAAATGCGACCATGAACTGCCGATAGCAGGTTCGATCAAAGCCCGCGGAGGATTTTACGAAATCCTCCAGTATGCCGAACAGCTGGCGATCGACCATGGTATGCTCGCAAAGTCCGATGACTATAGCAAGCTGTATGGAGAGCCGTTCAAAAGCTTTTACTCCAACTATTCCATCGCGGTAGGATCGACCGGGAATCTTGGTCTCAGCATCGGGATCATCAGCGCAAAAATCGGGTTCCAGGTCACGGTTCATATGTCACAGGACGCGAAACAATGGAAAAAAGATTTACTTCGAAGTTATGGTGTGATGGTCGTCGAGCACCCTGCCGATTTTAGTGTGGCGGTGGAAAAGGGCAGGGAGATGTGCCGTAACGATGAGAACTGTTATTTCGTTGATGATGAAGATTCCAAGAACCTTTTCCTCGGCTATACAGTCGCTGCCAAAGAAGTCGCGCGTCAACTGAAAGAGGAAGGCGTGACGATCGATGCCGCCCATCCGCTGATCGTCTATCTTCCATGCGGGGTCGGCGGAGGACCGGGCGGTGTCGCGTACGGCTTGAAGGAGGTTTACGGGGAGCATGTTCACTGTCTGTTCGCCGAGCCTACCCATGCGCCATCAATGTTACTGGGTCTGCTGACCGGTCTTCACCACAAGATTTCCGTTCAGGATTTTGGCATTGATAATATTACAGAAGCAGATGGTCTTGCTGTCGGTCGTCCATCCGGGTTCGTCGCTCCCATTTTACAACAGCTGATTGCCGGTATTTATACGGTGGAGGACCGGGAGCTGTTTAAAATGCTGTACCACCTTTACTCCAGCGAAAAACTGTTCCTGGAACCATCCGCCCTCGCCGGTATGTATGGACCAGCCCAGGTGACCGGCAAACGGCTGTTCGAAAATCTTGATCAGGCGACCCATCTTGTCTGGTCGACAGGCGGAAATCTGGTACCCGAAAAAGATCGAGAAGCGATGATCAACAAAGGAAAAGCCATCCTATAGCAAGAATGGCTTTTACCAGTTTTTGGAGGGCAACACCCCGGGTCCTCCAAATACTGGAAGTGCCCGCCGATTAAAAAGGCTGGCCCATAAGTCTATTAACGACTTAATTGGGTCAGCCTTTTGTTATTTTCTTAATTTCAGACGCCGGAATTTAATATTTTTCGGGTCAAGTCCGCTGCCAAGTGACCGGTACAGCTTGCCGTATTTGGGATCGGCGAGCTTATTGTCTTTATAGTAGACGCGCGGTGTCTTCCATAATGCGAGCAATGCTTCTCCAAGTGGCATCTCATGGTAACGTTCCGGCCAGAATTTTTTAATCTGCTCTTTAACGAGCGGATAATACTTCGGGTTCATCCCCGGGAACAAGTGGTGCTCTGTATGATAAGAAAAGTTAAAGTGAAGTACATCCACCCACTTGGGAACCGTTACCGTCAAACTGTTTGCCAGTGGATCATTGATCGGGGTAATCGGGTTAAGCCTGTGATTCGTGGAAATATACCCCATTACAATCAGGTTGGCAATCAATAATGGGATGAAAAAGGCAAACAGCCAGTTGGTAAAGCCCATGACAAATAACAGACTGATCCAGAAACCCCACGGCAAGACGACCTGAAGCCATACCACCGGCTGCTTCTTCGGTTTGAATTCTTTGACATAGGTAAAGAACATTTTCAATGAATGGGCCGAAAATTGTACGGCCAGGGATGCGAACGCGAATGTCGCACGGACAAATAGCGGCAGCCGATAGACCCAGTGGAAGATTTTCATTTTTGAAATCTTTTCTAATGTCGGCCAGGCGTCGGGATCTTTTTCCTCATGCTGGGTATGGACATGGTGAATCATGTTGTGCCATTTTCTCCATAGCTTCGGTCCGGTGCTTAACGGGAAGAAAGCGATCGCGCCCAGTAAATCACGGAGCCACGGTTTCCGGACAACCGTGCCATGGAGAATTTCATGTCCGAGAAATCCTAGTCCGGCAAAGCTGAACCCGATAATCACGGAAAGGGTAAGGTTGAGAAGCGGATGCAATTCGAATAGACCAATGGTCAGGAATGCCGCTATCGTCACAATCACATATGCCAATCCTCCAAATAAACGGGTGGGAACTGGCTTGAACACTCCTTTAGGCAAGTGCGGTTTGATTTGTTTGGCATACCAGCTGAACGAATGAAGGTCGTGCATATTCAGACTCCTTTCATAGAAGGAAAGATAATATTTTATTGCTTCTCATCGTATCAAGGCATATTCCTCTAGTCAATGAGTAATTATTACCTGGTATTAATATGTAGTATAAATTGAAAAATTATTCCATAAAAAGGGTATCCACCTTGTCATAGCGAATAGATAATGGTAGATGAGTGACGTTTGAAAAATTTACTCTTAGATTCCTGTCAGGATATTGAACATATCCAGTTCGTCCTTTCATAAAATCATTAATAACAACCATTTTACGTGGAGCAGAGGAGTGATAAGTGTGGGAGAACTCGTTCACTTCCCCCATAAAAGCATCCGGCTGACCAATGAGGAACTGGCGATTTATTGGAGCATCAGAGCCCGGCTGGAAAAAGCAGCGACCCTGGAGGAGATCCGCAAGCTTCGACATGATGTCAAAGCGTTTCGCCACCGTCTTGCCGCAAAATACGGTATCCCTTTATAGGGGAGGTTTGAAGCCACCACTCTCCTTGGTATAGGATGAGGGAGAGGTGATGAAAATGTTGAAACAGTTCGATGTGAAAACCGATCGACGTGACCAAATGCTGGATATTACCAGTGAAATCGAATCGTTCCTGAAAGAAAAAAGGGTGGAGGAAGGCATCGTCGTCGTTTCTTCCCTGCACACGACGGCCGGGATTACTGTCAATGAAAATGCCGACCCCGATGTAAAGACGGATATGCTGATGCGACTGGATGAGGTGTATCCATGGGATCACCCTAAAGACCGCCATGCGGAAGGAAACACGGCATCCCATTTAAAAACCAGTACAGTTGGTCATGCCCAGACATTAATTATCAAAGACGGGAAGCTGCAGTTAGGAACGTGGCAAGGGGTTTATTTCTGTGAGTTCGACGGCCCTCGTAACCGGAAGTTTCTCGTGAAAATTATTCCAGATTAAAACCAGGACCAGTAAATGGTGCTGGTTCTTTTTTGCTCCAAATCAGGAATGGAAAGGCATACATAAAAATGGAGAAATGAAACGGCTGAAAGGCGGAATTATCTGAAACGTTTTAAAGAAAATAAGGCGTGGTAAGCATGGACTAACAGAAAAAGACATACATCCTGGAGGTTAAAACATGAGTAAAGGAAAAAGCATACACGCCTTAATGATATTGTTATTCACGCAATTTATTTCTGGTGGTGTCACCAACACGAAAGGTATCGTTCTAGATCAGGTCGAACAGGACATCGGCCTCGATATGGGCGAATTCGGTTTCGTCGTATTCATATTTCAGCTGGGCTTCACCCTGGCCAGTTTGATTTTTGGTTACCTGACCGATAAAAACGGCTTGCGGATCATGATGACGATTGCAGCCGTATTGATGGGGTCTGGTTTTCTCGGTACCGGACTGGCACCAAATATTACATTCTTCTTAGGTTTCTATATGCTGGTCGGTTTCGGCCTGGGTGCGCTTGGGGTTGCAGGTAATGCCATCGTCCCAGCCGCTTATCCGAAAAAACAGAACCAGATGTTCAACCTGGCGATGGGGATTTACGGACTTGGAATGGTATTATTCCCGCAAATTTTAAATTTCCTGTTCCAGTTCGCTGACTGGAGAGTATTCTACATTGCTATCGCAGCTCTTCATATCGGGGTCATTATCTATATCACATCTGTGAATTTCCCGGAAGGAAAAGTGGAGAAAATCAATTTGAAAGCATTTATCCCTATGTTAAAAGATGCTCAAATGGTGTTTTTAATGGTATTCCTTATGCTCGAAGTATCAGCAGAAGTATCATTCATGAACTTCTTCCCATCTTATTTGAAGAGTCTCGATCTTGGCGGCATGTCCGAGGCTGAAAAAGAAGGAATGACAGCAACCATACTTTCGGTATTCTCGATCTTTTTCATGGCAGGCCGTCTGGCAGTTGCCTATCTATCCAACCATATCAATGAGCGAAAAATATTGATTATGTTCTCCCTTGGTTCTGTCGTAATGGTCGGCATCAGTTTCCTATTTGCCGAGCAATTGCCATACTTGTTTGCCGGTGCCGGTTTATTCTTCTCGACGTTGTTCCCGACGGCGACCGCGTTCGGTACTTCCATTTCGAAAAACCCTGGTACCGCACTTGGTCTGATCTATGTAGCATCAGGAATCGGCGGCGGACTTGCCGGCTTGTTGGTCGGTGCTGTCTCAGAAGCATTCGGTAATGCCGGCGGCTTCAGCCTGATCATTGGATTCTTGCTCGTCATGTTTGTTACTTCCTTGTTTATGAATAAGGAAAAATCAAAGCAAACGATTTAACAAAAAAGATCTAGTAAACTCGAGGCCACTGAAAAAGTCCTTTATAACCTAAAGGGAATGTCAACGTTTGTTGTTGATTCTCACGAATCGCTTGTCGGTGGATGCTTGCCGCGGGCACGGCCTCAGCTAACTTGGTCAAGAAGATCACTTGACCAAGTTGATCTTCGACTCGCGCTGTTCCCGCAGGCGTCACCACCGAACGCTCATCGTGGAATCAACAGAGGAATAACGAAAAAGAGTGATTTTCTTTGATTTATAAAAGAAAGTCACTCTTTTTTCTTGTACAATGAAAGTAATACATAAAAGTGAGGGATTCGATGCTAGACCGTCAATTATCCATGAATTTAAGCCAGTACGAAGGACTCTACGATATGGTGGTCCCTAAGGACCACCTTCTTCGGGAAATCAATGAGCTTATAGATTTTTCCTTCGTTTATGACGAACTGAAGGATAAATACTGTCATGACAATGGACGGAACGCTGTTCATCCCATTCGTATGTTTAAATACCTCCTCCTGAAAACCATCTATACGTTGTCTGATGTGGATCTCGTGGAACGAGCTCAGGTCGACATGTCCTTCAAATATTTCCTTGAAATGGCACCAGAAGATGAGGTCATTGATCCCAGCTTATTAGCTTACTTTCGTCGTAAACGTCTTAAAGACACAAACCTTTTAGATCTCCTGATTGGAAAAACCGTGGAGGTCGCTCTTGAGAAAGGCGTGATTCAATCGAAGTCTCTCATCCTTGATGCCACGCACACCAGAGCTCGATACAATCAAACATCCCCTCAAGAAGTATTGCGTACCCGTTCCAAGAACGTCCGTAAAATGATTTATTCCGTCGATGAATCGATGAAGAAAAAGTTTCCTGAGAAACCAACCGAAGATACGCTTGAAGCTGAGCTGGACTATTCGGAACGTCTTGTCGAAGTCATTGAAAAAGAACCAAAACTCGTCTTTATCCCCAAAATCAAAGAACCTCTGAACTTACTGAAAGAGACGATTACAGATGACCAACTGGAATTGCAGGAATCTCAAGATCCTGATGCCCGTTTGGGACATAAATCAGCTGACTCTGCTTTCTTTGGATATAAAACGCATCTCGGCATGTCTCAGGAACGCATCATTACGGCGGCCACAGTGACTACCGGAGAAAAAACGGACGGAAAGCAGTTACCTGCGTTAGTGAAGAAAAGCCGAGGAGCTGGGTTAGAAGTGGAGGAAGTCATTGGAGATACAGCTTATTCGGCAAAGGAAAATATCAACTATGCCAAAGAAAATGAGATCGAACTCATTTCCAAGTTGAACCCTTCGGTTTCTCATGGATATCGTAAGAAAGAAGAAGAATTTGAATTTAATAAAGACGCTGGCTTGTATGTCTGTCCGGCTGGTCATATGGCTTTTCGAAAAGCCCGTCAGGGCAAGAAGGGTCAAGCAAAAAATCAGGTAGAAACCCACTATTTTGATGTCGAAAAGTGTAAACGGTGTCCCCTTCAGGAAGGATGTTATAAACCTGGGGCCAAAACCAAAAGTTATTCGGTCAGCCTAAAATCAGAAGAACATATGGATCAACTCACCTTTCAAAACAGCGATAGCTTCAAAGAAAGGGCGAAGGAAAGATATAAGATTGAAGCGAAGAATAGCGAATTGAAGCATAGACACGGATATGAGATCGCCTCATCTTCGGGTCGCGAAGGCATGCGCATGCAAGGTGCGATGGCGATTTTCACGGCTAATGTGAAACGAATCGTTAAGCTAATAAAGGAATAGAGGGCACAAACCTCTTGAAATTAGACGAAAAGCGGTCTGTATGGAAATCAATTCCACACAGACCGCTTTTTTAAAATTCTACTTTTCATAGCCCTTCAGTTCTTCAGTGGCCTCAGTAAACTCCGTGGGGATGTTACAGTAAAGCTCCCTTTTGCTGAAGACTCAGTCTTAAGATAGTTGGGTCCGTTACCGAAAGGTAAGGGATGGGCTGTGAAACGACTCGCTTTCCTGCGGGGGACCTGGCGAGCTTCCTCGGGCAAAAACCCTGCGGGATCTCGCCTAGCCCCTTCTCCCGCGGGAGTCTCGACGTTTCCCTGCCCATCCAGCCAGTTTACTAATAAACGGACCCTACAAAAGGTGTATAACTAAAACCTTCATCTCGAAGCATTTATAAATAATGTAAAGGGGACCAAGTCTTTTCTCTATTATCATGGACGGTTTCTAAAAGTGCGATTTCGAGACCTTCCTATAGCAAGGTCCGGTGGGGAACGGCGAGACTCCTGCGGGATGAGCATGACAGATGAGACCCCGCAGAGCGTCAGCTCGAGGAGGCTTCAGCGCATGTCCGCGGAAAGGGAGTCGTTCCCCACCGGACCGTTATGCAGTCAAACATCTCGAAATCAAGTCTTCGACTTTTCGGGCTATTGCTGAATAAGCCTGTTAGGAAAAACAGCAGCAAGGTGATTAACAGAGTCTATAGAAAAAGCGTTGCAATCCCAGGTGGAATTGCAACGCTTTTTTTTGTTCGCGCTACATTTTTAAATTTCGCGCGATCACCGAGAGCTAGCACATGGAATCTTTCGGGTTTGGGTTTTTCAAGCCAAATATCGGACGGATGAAGAGGGCAAGGTAGCTTCCTGCCAAAGCCATGATCATCCACACCCATCCGTGGAGGCTGAAGGATGCGATACCGCTGAAGTATGCGCCGATGTTACAGCCGAAAGCAAGGCGTGCTCCGTAGCCCATCATCAATCCACCGATGATGGAGGAAGCTGCGATGCCCGGTTTGATTTTACCCGGCTTAAAGTTGCCCTGGGCAGCTGCAGCGATGAAAGCGCCAAACAGGATGCCGAAGTTCATGACACTGGTTGCGTCAGCAAGTACTGTCGTCTGAAGTGCTTCGGTATTCCCTTGCCAGTAGCCCCAGCTTGCGACATCGACACCGAACAGAGAAACGAATTTAGACCCCCAAAGTGCAAATGCAGAAGTTATGCCCCACGGGCTTCCTTTGACCATAAGTGTCAGTCCATTCAACAGTGCCAGTACTATTCCGGCAGTCATGAGCGGCCATGCACCGCGCCATAGTTTTTTCCAACCGTTTGTAGTTGGCAGTGGCTTCATGCTAGGTGGATTCTTTTTCTGCGCGTATTTTACGGTCAGTCCATAGATTCCTAGGAAAATAAGCATTTGGACGACCCAGCCGCCGCCATATCCTAGTCCAGTCGTATCAGCAAGGGATACAGCCGGAAGGGAAGGTGTCTGTTCGGTCCAGAAAATAAAGTGATAAGCACCGATTACCGAGCCGGCAATGAAGCCAAGCAGCGTCAGAACCATAGAGGATTTACCCCCGCCGACACTGTAGAGCGTACCGGATGCGCAACCGGAGCCCATCTGCATGCCGACTCCGAATAGGAACGACCCAACGACAAGGCTTATTCCGATCGGGGCGACGTTTCCGGAGAGAGCAACACCATTAAAGCTAAAGTTAGTAGCAAAAATAATACCGAATAAAGTGGTGGCGACCGCCAGCATGACCATGTGGGCCTGCAGCCCTTGAACGTTCCCGACAGCGAGAAGTCTACGAAAAGCTGATGTGAAGCCGAACTTCGCATGAAGTAGTGCCAACCCGAACCCGATACCAATGATATAAAGGAAGGCCTGCGTCAAACCTGCAACGGCAGTGATTGCCATCAGAAGCAGGATGGCGCCAATCAACCCTGCGAACAGGTATCCTTTTTGGACTGGATTCAATGGGGAAACCACCGTCGTCAATTGTTTTAATTTCTTAGAGATGCCCGGTTGTTCCCATTGCGTGTCCACACTAGTTTGAGCCATCTATAAAACCTCCTAATTCCGATAAATATAATGTGTTTTAGCTTTTATATATCTTAAGATGATTTTAATTGTTTGTAAACCCATTAATTTAGTCGGAATAAATTAAATCTAGTTATCTTACAAAAGTAATTGCATAAATATATTATTTTATGTATATTTATAACTAACTTATTTTTCAGGGGGCCACATCAATGGAAGCGAACAAGCAGAGAACCTATCAAACAACTAATTCAGCAATAAAAGCGGAAGCATTTTCATGGAAAAGCTTTAATAAATTTTTTATTCCTTCTTTCATTGGTATTCTATTATTTCTCGTTCCGATTCCTTTTCAAGGAAAAGTAACAATTGGTGTAGGTATACTGGCAGAATCCGTCCAGGGATTCTTTGCTGATCAGATTCCACTCTTTATGACAATTCTGGTGACGTTATCGGCACTTGGGGCACTGGCGGTTAAAATGGTGCAGCCAGCCTGGGTGGAGAGAAGTCCATTACTTAAAAATCTGTTCGACGTTTCGATTTTCTGGACTGGGGTAAGAATGATAGGGGCAGCTTTTGCGATCATGACGATGATGCAGCTGGGTCCGGAATTCGTCTGGTCCGAGATTACAGGAGGAACTGTTCTTTATTCGTTAGTTCCAGTACTTACGACGTGGTTTTTGTTTGCGGCGTTGTTGATGCCGTTTCTAATGTCATTCGGCTTGATGGATTTCATCGGCACGTTGCTGAGAAAAGTAATGCAGCCGGTATTTAAGCTGCCCGGCCGCTCTGCGATTGATGCGACGGCATCCTGGATGGGAGCAGGACCGGTTGGTGTATTGATCACTACTCAGCAGTATGAGCAGGGGTATTATACGAAGCGGGAAGCATCCGTGATTGCGACGAATTTCTCAATCGCATCGATAGCATTCAGCCTTGTTGTCATCACCTTCATCGGCTTGGAACAATATTTTGTTCCGTTTTACTTAGTGGTGACAGTGGCCGTATTCATGGCAGCCATTATCGTACCAAGAATTCCACCGTTGTCACGAAAAAAAGATGAGTATGACGAAATAGCTGGTAAGCAGATCGAGGAATATGTACCGACTGGAAAATCCAGCTTCCGTTCCGGTCTGGATAAAGCGATGGAGCAGGCGGAAAAAGTTCCTTCCTATAAAAATGTGCTTTACAAAGGTTTTGCGAATGTCCTTGATATTTGGCTTGGCCTGATTCCGGTGGTTATGGGACTTGGAACGCTCGCCTTAGTTTTAGCGGAATTTACACCCGTTTTCGTCTGGCTGTCCTATCCGCTCGTACCCGTATTAGAGTGGATGCAGCTGCCAGAAGCTAGTGAAGCCGCTCCGGCTTTAATTGTAGGCTTTGCGGATATGTTCCTCCCTGCTGTGGTCGGCAGTGGGATTGAAAGTGAACTGACACGTTTCGTGATCGCCGGCATTTCGATAACTCAGTTGATTTATATGTCGGAAATCGGGGTATTGATATTGAAGTCGAAAATTCCGCTTAGCGTCGGGGAAATGTTTGTTATCTTTTTACAGCGGACCATCGTCACACTTCCGATCATCGTCCTATTCGCTCATTTGTTATTTTAAATAGGACGGGGCATCTTAACAGGGAGGAAGACCCAGGGGACTTGAGTGAATCGTGCTAATTTTTACACAAACTGTCCCTTATCGTTTGCGACTCAGAATCGACTGTACTAAAATAAGCGACACATGAAAAAAGAAAGGATGAATATTTTGGCTGAACAAGAAAGTAAACGAGATTGGCAATTTAATTTTCTAATGAATAGTGGAAGAACGGTGACACAAGAAGTGGAACTGAGTGAAGAGCATACGGCAAAGGAAGCCTGTGAGTTTATTATGAAACAATTGGAAAGAGGCATGTGGTGGTCACTGGATGATGACCTTGTTATCCGCACCGATCGTGTCGAAACATTCTTTGTCGGTGATTTGGAACGAGAAGAAGAATTCTTAAATAAAGATGATGATTAAATAAAAGAAACAGCGCCCGGCTTGTCTGATCAAGCCGGGCGCTGTTTTTATGGTCAATAGCTGCTAACTAATTTAAGATGGTAACTTCAATTGTTTCGCGGCCGAACGCTTTGGCGTCTTGCAAATCAGCCATGAACAAGTCGATTCGGTTACCTTTGATATCTCCGCCGATATCTCCGGCTATAGCTGTGCCATAGCCAGGCACATGGACAGTAGAGCCGATCGGAATGATATCAGGGTCGACAGCGATCACTTTCTTATTCGGGTTTGCTTTCAAATCGATACCGGTATACGTGATGCCTGTACACCCTTCACAGGAAGCGGTATAGGCTGTGGCCTCAACGGTGACTTTTGCCCCTGTTGTTTCGTTTGAATTGTTAGAAGCCTGTACAGGTTTTTCCTGCTCAAAACGTTTCAGCTGATCAGATTTATTCGTTAAAGCGATTTTCTTTTCGCTTGTGGTATCAACATTTATTTCTGCTTGGGAATGTATTTCGTTGACTGTAATTATGCTGGCAATAAGAGCAAGGACGACACCAATTTTTCTCAGAAGATTCAATCAAATTGCCCCCTTCAAATGAACTACTCCGCTCATTGTAGCAGGCGTGACGGTACTTTAACACTACAGGGGCACTACAGTTTGATTGCAATTAGATGACAACTATATATGTAAGCGATTACTTCAAAAATGCAGAAATTAACACGCTGAAATGCTTTTCTAATTGTCTGGTTTGTTATAGAGTATAGGATATGATTCTTTCTAGGGAATACATTTTTACATCGGAGACGTACAATTAGAGGAGAGAAGAAATATGAAAAAAGTACCTTTACTCGCACGAATCATTATTGCAATCATTCTTGGGATTTTGATCGGTTCCTTCTCGCCGGAAGGTCTGATCGAGTTGTTTGCTACCTTTACCGGATTATTCGGTAACTTTTTAAGCTTTATCATTCCATTGATTATTCTCGGATTCATTGCTCCTGGTATCGGATCCATTGGAAGAGGTGCAGGGAAGATGCTCGGTCTCACTACCGGTCTCGCCTACACTTCCACGGTAGCCGCAGGCTTGCTGGCTTTCGTCGTAGCTGGAACACTTTACCCTGTAATGCTGCAGGGACAGACAGCCTCCCAACTGGAAAACCCGGAGGAGTCACTCGTAGAGGCTGCTTTTTCGGTGGATATGCCACCTGTTATTGATGTGATGGGCGCATTGATTCTAGCTTTTGTCCTTGGGCTCGGAATTTCAAGGTTGAAGGGTAATGCCCTATTGAATGTGATGGATGAATTTCGAAGCATCATCCAATTGGTTATCGAAAAAGTGATTATCCCGCTTTTGCCATTCCATATCTTTGGTATTTTTGCCAATATGACTTATGCCGGGCAAGTGCAGACGATTCTGAATGTCTTTTGGAAAGTATTCATTATGATCATCCTGCTTCATTTCGTCTATCTCGCCGCTGTTTATACACTGGCTGGATCCTTGCACAAAATGAACCCCGTCCGGATGCTCCGTACGATGCTGCCGGCCTATTTCACTGCGCTTGGTACACAGTCATCAGCCGCGACAATCCCGGTTACACTGGACCGCGTCAAAAGAGTAGGTGTCCGGGAGCGGGTGGCAGACTTTGGCATCCCGCTCCTTGCGAATGTTCACCTCGCAGGTAGTACCATTACCATCACCAGCTGTGCGATGGCCGTCATGTACTTGCAGGGGCAGATGGCAGGATTCGGTTCGGTCGCACCATTCATTCTGATGCTCGGGGTGACGATGATTGCTGCCCCAGGGGTCCCAGGAGGGGCTGTGATGGCAGCGCTCGGCCTGCTGGAGTCGATGCTCGGGTTTGGTCCTGCCATGACGTCGTTAATGATTGCCCTATATCTTGCCCAGGACAGTTTTGGAACAGCGACGAATGTTACCGGGGACGGTGCCTTGACAACCATCGCCAACCGCTTTTCAAAATAATTCCTGACATTCACGTCGGCCTCTCATGGTCGGCGTGTTTTTATGTAGCCATCTTTCTTTCTATAAAAACACCTAGTATACTAGTAAAGTAATAGTTGCTTTTTTATAAAAAGGATTAAAGTATAAGAAAAGACTAAGGCTTTCTAATAATAGTAAGGGGGAGTACCAGTGAAAGCGAATAAAATTTTGCTTGTCGATGGCATGGCGCTATTATTCCGCGCTTTCTATGCAACTGCGATGAGCAACTACTATATGATAAACAGCAAAGGAATTCCTACCAATGCCGTCTATGGCTTTGTCAAACACCTGTTCACCGCTACAAAAAATTATGAACCGAGCCATGTCGTATGCTGCTGGGATATGGGCAGCACCACATTCCGAACGGAAATGTTTCCGGAGTACAAGGCGAACCGCGGAGAGCCGCCAGTGGAACTGGTGCCGCAGTTTGACCTGGTCAAAGAGGTCGTGGAGTCACTGGACATTCCGAATGTGGGGCTTGCCGGCTACGAAGCAGATGATTGTATCGGCACTCTCGCATCCAAATACAGCGAACATTCCGAAGTGATTATCCTTACCGGAGACCAGGATATCCTTCAGCTCCTGCAGGATAACGTCACGGTCTCTTTATTGAAAAAAGGCTATGGCAATTATGCCGAATACCAGCATGAAACTTTTGTGGAGGAAAAAGGGATCACTCCAGCTCAAATGATTGATTTGAAAGCATTGATGGGGGATTCCAGTGACAACTATCCAGGTGTAAAAGGAATCGGGGAAAAAACAGCATTAAAGCTGATTACCGAGTATGAGACGATCGAAGGCATTCTCGATAACCTGCCGAAGCTGACCAAAGGCCAGCGGGCGAAAATCGAGAATGAATTGGAAATGCTCCACCTTTCCCGCAAGCTCGCGGCCATTCATTGTGGAGTTGATGTCGACTGTTCCCTGGATGATGCGATTCTCGAAATCAACCAGGAACGAATGATGGAAAAATTCAACGAGCTGGAATTCAAACGCCTCGAATCATTACTGTCTTAATAGATAACTTATTTAAAAGAAGAGACTGGGACAAAACTATTTCTGTTAACAGAAAAGATATCAATAAAATATTAGTGCAAGTAGGAAAAAAGAGCGTAGTCAAAATACGCAGACTCCTGTGGGAACAGCACGAGTCTGAAGACCCCGGAAGAAAGTGGTCTTTGCTTTCTGAGGAGGCTGAAGCCGTGCCCGCGGAAAGCGAAGTATTTTGACGAAGCGGTACTTTCTCTATTGCTGAATAAATAAATCCCGTACAAATTCTATGGAATTGTTCGGGATTTATTTAGATTCTAGTCTTTTGTGCCAGCCTCATTTTTTGTGCCTAACTAGGAAATTATAGAATTTTCTTTTAGTTAGTAACTATACGTGGTGGGTCGAATCCAGCTCCAGCGCCTACCCCCTCGAGGTCTTAAGTCAATCCTCTCTGTAACAAAGACCGTCACGGCGAGGCTTGTCTTAAGCTTGTCGGGGGTGAGCAAGGCGCTTGCGCTTTTGTTTTTTAAAATCTACCATCTATTCCCGAAATTCTGTCGAAACATGCTATAATTGATAAAGTATGTTTGAGTTCCATATATTTACCAGTTTCATACGGAGTATCTTTTAAAAAAAGGGAGTGAGCCCATGATAGAATGCCCGAATTGCCAAAACGAAGTAAGTGAGGGCTCTCATTTTTGTCCCAATTGTGGTACAAAGCTAAATGACGATGCACGGCTACATAATGACGAAATTTCCGCCACGGTAGCAGAAGAGACATCTTCTCGCTCGGAGCAGAGAGAGCCAAAAAAGAAGAAATGGATCATGATTCTGCTTCCCGTGGTCGTTCTCCTGTTAGCTGGAGGTGGTGTCGGTTATACGTATGCACATGAGAAGAATATCAACGAAGAGGTACTTAAGCTGAAGCGGGATGCAGAAGCATCTGCTCTGGAAGGCGAATACGATAAAGCCGAATCACTCCTTATGCAGGCAGTCGAAAAAAGGGAAAACTTTACCGTGCTGAATAAAGATTTGGCGTTCATCAAGGAAGCAAAAAACTTTGATGCCGAACTGGCAGACATCGAAGAGCAAATCAAAAAAGATGAATTGGAGAATGCGAGTGACCGCATCGATAATTTGCATAGTGATATCGACGCAAGTAACAGCAAGCTTGTTCCAGGTTTCCTGCCAAAACTGGATACTATGGAGTCGCAGATCAAGATCAAACGGATCAATAGCGAGCTTGCTGAACTTTCGACCGTTGATCAGCTGGCAGCAAAATTATCTACGCTATCCCGTTATAACTTAGAAGAAGCGACAAAGGTAAAAGCGAAGATTTTAGAAAAAATCGTTACCATTGCATCAAATAATGCGGAAAATCATATAGCGTCCAAAGAGTTCAGTAAAGCGATTGCCGCAGTAGACCATGCGCTCCAGTTTGCCGTCAATAATGAAAAACTGCTCCAGCTGAAAAAACGTATCCAGCAGGAGCAGGAAGCATTCGTTCAGGCCCAGCGCGAACGGATTGAACGTGCCGCAGAAAAGGCAGCACAGGAAGACTTGAAAAACCAGACAGCTGCTGTCGAAGTGAAAAATATCAAGGCAGAGCTCGATGACCTTGGTGACTTGACTGTTACCGGCGAAGTTGAAAGTGTCGCAACAAAAATCGTCAGTTCGGTCACACTGGAATTAGAAGTGCTGGATAGTGATGGCAACCCAATGGATGTAGAAGAAAACACAGTTACGGTTTACCCGATGTATTTGAACCCGGGTGATACCGGTAAATTTGAAAAGCAATTTTTTGAAATCAATGAAGAAGTCGAAGTCAATGTCGACAATATTGAATGGTATGTGGAGTAGGAGGGACGCAGCATGAATCGCAAATGGCTGATCAGTATCATTTTATCAGTGATTATTGCAGGTGCAGGCGTCTCGGGAGTGATTTATCTCCAAGATGTGATGCCTGCCAAATTGGAAGAAGCATCCGCACTGGTTCAGACCAGCAATAATGACCAGGCAGAGGAAGAACCTGTTACGAAAGAGGAAGAGGAAATTATCCAAGAATCCCAGGATCGGGTTTTTCAAATCACCGCTTCGAACGGTGAGCAGGGTTCCGGGTTCCTTTATAACGAAAAAGGGGATCTATTAACGAATGCTCATGTGGTGGCCAATACCCGGGAGGTTACAGTTACAACATCTGATTCAAAAGAATTACCCGGTGAAGTCATTGGCATCAGCACCAATACCGATGTTGCAGTTGTCCGGGTCCCCGCTCTAAACGAAAGTGACCCTTTACCGATTGAACGTGAAAACAAGGCGGAAATGCTGGATAACGTGCTGGCACTTGGAAGTCCGCTCGGGTTGCAGAATACCGTTACAACTGGGGAAATCACGGGGTTAGACCGGGAATTTGATATTGCTCCTTTTGAATATCGCGGGCTGTATCAGATTTCTGCCCCGATCCAGCCGGGTAACAGCGGCGGACCACTGATTGATGCAGAAACAGGTCACGTAATTGGCATCAATTCCGCGAAACTGGACAAAGAAGGGATCGGCTTCAGCATTCCGCTTCCCGATATTCTTGATCTTGTGGAAAGATGGTCAGAATCGCCGATGGAAAGCCTGCCTGAAATCCAGGACACTGTCGGCGGGCCAGGGGAAGGCTATAATACAACCCCTGTCGATCAGGCGACTTATATTGTGGAATATTTTTATGAGAGCATCAACCAGGGGGATTTCGTCACGGCCTACTCCCTGATCGGGAGCAGCTGGCAGGGAGATAATTCGTATGAAAACTTTCGCCAGGGTTACTCGAATACATTATCGGTAAAAGTCGACGACTTGATTCCAAAGCAATCTGGAAAAAACGTACAGGTAACCGCCTTTATTACAGTGGAAGAAAACATAGGTGGCGACGTGAAAATAAAGAAATTTAAACTCAACTACATCGTTGGTGTAGAAAATGACCAGATCAAGATTCTATCAGGAAAAGGTGAAGAGGTCTCTTCCTGATCAAAACCCGGCAGGATTGATCCCTGCCGGGTTTTGACGCTTTTGTGAATAATGGTTTGCGAAAAGAGGAAGCTGGAAGTCGTTGTCGAATACTTAGAAGAATAATATTTTCTAAGAAAAAGTGAAACGAATGACACGATTCGTTCGTATTACAGAAAGTAAAAGGTAGATGCATACAATTATGTATAAGGTAATTAAGGGGGAGAAAATTGGATAATCGAACAATCAACATGCCGACAAGACAGAAACAGAAACTGAAGAAATTCGGGTCCCTATTAGGTGCGGTATTCGGCCTTTTTATCGTCGTGGCTATCATATTGATGCTAACGCTCAACTGGATCACCGATTACATATGGATGGATTCTCTAGGTTTTAAATCCGTATTTACGACAATTTTCACAAGTAAACTATTACTTGGTATCGGTGGGTTCCTGATCTTTTTCCTATTGACGTATGTAACGCTTTCCTGGGTCAGGAAAACGTATATCGTGTATTTCGATCGGGAACGGCTTCCGTCTATCCTGTTTTCGAAAAAATGGTCGCAACTGATCATGATTGCACTGGCAGCATTTGTGGGGCTTTTGGGCAGCAGTATCGTTCAGGGAATCGGCTGGGAGTTATGGCTGAAATTCCTGAATCACACATCATTTGGAATTAAAGACCCTCATTTTGATATGGACATTTCTTTTTATATGTTTGTCCTGCCATTTATCGATTTTGCGATTAACACACTGCTTGGTTTAGGAGTTTTGCTTCTGCTGGTCCAGGTTGGTTTTTACTCCGTATTTGGCATGTACCGGGAAAGCCGGATGGCTCAGCTCCATATGGGGATTACGCTTGGTGTCATCGGCATTTTGCTGGCAGGTGTCCATGTACTTGAGCCATATGGCACATTGCTCACTAACCAGGTGAATATTTTTCAAAGCAGCGTGGTACACGGGTTAAGTTACACCGATAAAGTGATTAACAACCCGGCTTCTTATGTTTTGGCAGCAGCGGCTGTCATCGGGGCAATCTGGATGATTGTGATGCTCGTACGCGGGAGACTTCAGGCGATGCTTACCCCGGTGGCGATTTATGTAGCCTTGGTTATTATCGCTCAGGGGGCGTCCGTCATCGTTCAGAATTACGTCGTATCTCCCAATGAATTTAGCAGGGAAAGTCCATATTTAGAACAGAACCTTGAATTTACCCGGGCTGCCTATGACTTACACGGAATCGAAGAGCGGGAGCACCCAGGCAACCAGTCCCTGGATCAGGAAATGGTTGATAATAATGAATTAACCATCAATAATGTGCGAATCAATGACGCCCGGCCGATTCTCGATATTTATAACCAGCTCCAGACGTTCCGGACATATTATGAGTTCAATGACATCGATGTCGACCGTTATGAAATTGATGGAGAATATACCCAGGTGTTCCTGGGGGCGAGAGAGCTGAATACGGTTGATTTACCTTCTCAGGCAAAAACGTGGGTGAACGAAAACTTACGCTATACGCATGGTTATGGTATTGTAATGAGCGATGTCAATGAAATCACCTCCCAGGGACAGCCGGAGTATCTGTTGCGGAACCTACCGCCAGAAGGGGCACTTGATATTAGCCGTCCACAAATTTACTTTGGTGAAGAAAAGTATAAAAATGTCATCGTAAACAGTGATGTGGATGAGTTTGACTACCCGGCCGGAGACGAGAATATGTCGACACGCTTTGAGGCAGACAGCGGCATTTCCTTATCAGGTCTGAACCGTCTCATTTTCAGTCTGGATGCCGGTTCATTCCGAATGTTTGTCTCTGATCAAATCAATGGAGACAGCCAGATACTGATGACGCGTAATATTATGGACCGCGTTGAACGAATTGCTCCTTTCTTCGAATACGATGAGGATCCCTACATTTTCGTACGCGAAGACGGCAGTCTGGCTTGGATGATCGACGCTTATCTGACGGCAGAACGTTATCCGTATTCTGAACCGCACAGTGGCGATGAGAATTACATCAGGAACTCGGTCAAAGTAATGGTGGATGCCTATAGCGGGGAAGTGGACTATTACGCAGTCGACACTGAGGATCCATTGCTGCAGACTTATCAAAAGATGTTCCCTGACCTGTTTACAGATGACATACCGGCTGATGTAGAATCACATTTCCGCTATCCGGTTGACTTATTTAAAGTTCAGGCCTCCATGTATGGGACTTACCATATGACTAATTTGGAAGTTTTCTATAACAGGGAAGACAGATGGGAGTTCCCGACTGAGAAATACTTCAATGAAGACATCGAAATGGAACCCTATTACATTACGATGAAGCTTCCAGAATATGAGGAAGAAGAGTTTGTGCTGATGCTGCCATTCACGCCAAGAAACAGGCAGAACATGGTTGCATGGATGGGGGTCCGAAACGATGGGGAAAATTACGGGGAAACTTTCGTATACCAATTCCCGAAACAGCGTAATATTTACGGACCGCAGCAAATTGAAAACAGAATCAATCAGGACAGCAATATCTCTCAACAGTTGAACCTGTGGTCACAGGGTGGGTCGGAAGTCATCCGTGGAAATCTGCTTGCCATCCCGTTAGAGGACACGGTGTTGTACGCAGAACCGATTTATATCGAGTCTTCTAATGAGACATCATTGCCGGAAGTGAAGCAGATTATCCTGGCTTACGGGGATCACATTGTGATGGAGCCGACTTTCCAGCAGGCACTGGATCGCATGCTCGGACTCATCGACCCTGACGTCGAACCAGATGAAAGCGATGGAGAGGAACAGCAGCAAGAAGGGGACGCGGGGGATGTCATGGAATCTCAGCAGATACTTGGTGAATTATCCACGTTGTTTGAAGACTACCAATCCGCACTATCCAATGGAAACTGGGAAGAAGCAGGAGCCATCATGGAAGAAATTGAACAGCGCCTGCGGGATGCTGAGTAGAATAAGAAGAGATAACAGCCCGAATTAATTATGTTCGGGCTGTTGATTTATGGACTATTATTAAGTTTATCGGAGGGAGATCCATGTATTTATTAGCAGAAGGCGGGCTGATGATAGGTGATATGCTCGCCCAGGCTCTGTTTTTTATTATTCTGCTGCTGATTATTATCGGCTTGGTTCGATTTATTAAAAAATCTACCACCAAGGATACACGGTTGGAGCGAATCGAGGAAAAACTGGACCGCCTGCTGAAAGAGAAAGACGGAAGTTAAATAGGGTAAAAAAACACCTGACACGCCATGTGTCAGGTGTTTCTATAAACAACTTAGGTGACCCAACCATATCAGAACCATCCAGGATTCTGCAGTTTGAGAGTTTTACAGAAGGATAATTCTTTGGTGAATTCGTTTCCTTCTACCTCTGGGTTAAGTCCGATTTTTAAAAACTTATTACGTGAAGATCAGTAAAGCCTCTTGCTCTGTCTGCCGCCAATATTCCAGCAGACCTGACTGCCCGGAACAAATTTCAGGGCTTGTATCATACCATGCACAGGAAGTGCGATCCCTATTTTGAACCGGCGTCTCTGTTCGTTTGGAAACGAACTCGCAATGGTTGAGCCGCCTAAGTTGTTTATCTATCTTCTTTACACTTTTATTATACCACCATTTTCACATAAGGAAACCACAAGTTGTGAACTTTTTGTTAACGCTTACATATGTTGTTTCCGTTACGGTAGTAACGGCTTGGAGGGCCGGGAAATTACTCGCTTTCCATGGGCGTACGGTGAGCTTCCTAAAGTAATCTATTATAATGAATATGATAGGATAATAGAAAGGAGGAATCGCTATGGATCCGTTAGATATTCTCGGTGATTTAAGTAAAACAAAACCTGCCTACCAGCCGGTGATCAGTGCAATCAGGCACAGCGTCATCGGGTATGAGCTGTTAGGCCGATGCTACGATGGGGAGAAATGGATCAGTCTTGGCAATTTCTTTCGCGATCCAGATGTCCCGGATGAGTTTAAAATAGAAGTAGACCAACATTTGCTGGAACAGGCAATCACGGACTTTTTGGAATCCAATCGAAAAGGGCTGTTGTTCATCAATCGTAACGCCCGGCAATTAATGCTGCATGACGGCGAAGATCTGCTGACGACGCTGCAGTTGTTTGAGGAAAAAGGGTTTTCGATGAGCCGGGTTGTCATTGAAGTGACTGAACATGATTTTGAAGAGGATTTCGAAGCGCTGAGTCATTTGCTCCGCTATTATAAAACCTATGGTATTCAGATAGCCGTCGATCATATCGGCGCGAAAAGTTCCAACATCGACCGAATCCGCCAGCTTGAACCCCACTTATTAAAAATTGATACCAATATCATACGAAGACCGAACGCTGACAGTTTTCAGGATATCGTTTACTCATTATCCATGTTGGCACGTCGTATAGGTGCTGCATTACTGTTTGAAAATATTGAGGATGATTTTCAGCTTCATTTTGCCTGGAAGCATGGGGGAAGGTTTTATCAGGGGAATTACCTGGCAGAACCAGGGTTTGATTTTTTAGCCCCGAATGCGGTGAGTGTCGGCATCGGCGAGAAAGTGGCCAAGTATATTTCGAGGGAAAAAGCTTTGATTGAGCAACGGCTTTCCTTGCTGCTGGCATGGGAACAAAAAGTGAAACGGCTGCTTCCAAAATGGGAAGGTACAAAAAAAGTGGATGCTTTTATCGAAAAGGTAACAGAGCAATTTGATCATGAAAGCTTTCGTATGTTCGTATGTAACAACGATGGCCAGCAAGTGTCTGCAAACTTTAGGAAAAGAAATGCTGATTGGACGGTGGAACCCGAGAAAAAAGGTTCCAACTGGGCGTTTCGTCCGTATTTTTTGGAAAATGTCATGTTGATGAAAACTTGGAACAAAGGGATTTTGTCCGAGCTTTATTCGGATATTGAAACAAAGGAAACCATCCGTACTTTCAGTTTTCCGCTGACCGACCAGCATTTTCTATTTATTGACATGAAGTATTCCTATATATATGAACATGAATGTCTGCTAATCTAATACCACTGCGCAATAAGATCAGGGTAGCACGGCTAATTCTGACCAGCCCAAGCTGAATTTATCATTTTTTTCAAAAAACAGTGAAAATATTCCATTCTTATGATATGATGTTTCTCAACTTTCATATCAGACAGAGAAATAATTATATCAGGGATGGTGGTCAGAGATGCAGCCGATTTTAATTGATTTTCCGTCAGCGTTCGAAACAGAGCGCCTTCAAATCCGCATGCCGCTTCCAGGCGATGGTGATGCTGTGCATGAAGCGCTGGAAGCTTCCCATGAAGAGTTGAAACGATGGATGCCATTCGCTCAACGGCGACAATCGTTGGAAGAAACTGAGTCAAACGTAAGAGAAGCACATGCCAGGTTTTTGACGAGAGAAGATTTGCGGTTACATATTTTTGAAAAAGAATCCGGGAAATTCATCGGTTCTTCCGGCCTTCATCGAATGAATTGGGAGATTCCTAAATTTGAAATCGGCTACTGGCTGGACAGCCGCTACTCCGGAAAAGGCTATATGTCCGAGGCAGTGGAAGGGATTACTACGTTTGCATTTGAAGAATTGAAGGCAAGACGGGTGGAAATCCGTTGTGATGCCGCTAACAAGGCAAGCAGGAAGATCCCTGAACGCCTTGGATTTGAGCTGGAAGGTATTTTACGCCACGATGACCTCTCCGTGGCTGGTGATGAACTGCGTGATACATGTATCTATGCGAAAGTCCGGTAATAGAGTATATAAGTTCTCTGTTCCGCTAAAGTTTTTCAGTTTTATAGGCACATGCCGCCCCTTTGCTACATAAAATTGTGGCAAGGGGGTTTTTTCGTTTAGGAATATTTTATTACTTTAGTTAAAAATGTTTCCCTAGGTGAAAATTACAGTTAGAATGACCTTAGGATGTTTGAAAGGAGAGAGAAGATTTGGGTTCAGATTTATTGTTAGCATTCGGTTTAACTTTAATGGCCGGTCTGGCCACAGGCATTGGTAGTATGCTGGCATTCTTCACGAGATCCACCAATACCCAGTTCCTGTCTTTTGCACTTGGTTTTTCGGCTGGTGTGATGATTTATGTATCCATGGTGGAAATATTCTTCAAAGCCAAAGATTCTTTGGTAGGAGCCATGGGGATAGAGGCCGGAAACTGGGTGACGGTCGCTTCTTTCTTCGGCGGAATGCTGTTCATTGCCTTGATTGATCGGTTCATACCTAAAAAGGCAAACCCCCATGAAGTGAAAAAAGTAGAGGATATGAAGAAGCCACAGCAAGGTAACGGGGATCCGGCGCTTTTGAAAATGGGAACGTTCGCCGCTTTGGCGATTGCCATTCACAATTTTCCGGAAGGGATCGCTACCTTTACCTCAGCCTTGCAGGACCCGAGCCTTGGTATAGCGATTGCTGTTGCGATTGCGATCCATAATATTCCCGAGGGCATCGCTGTTTCCGTTCCGATTTATTTTGCAACCGGCGATAAGAAAAAAGCATTCAAACTGTCATTCTTATCTGGCTTATCGGAGCCAGTCGGCGCGATAGCCGCTTACCTGATTTTGATGCCATTCTTAAATGAAGTGATGTTCGGTGTCATCTTCGCTGGTGTAGCGGGGATAATGGTATTCATCTCCCTCGATGAACTACTGCCGGCAGCGAAAAGATATGATGAAGCTCATCTTTCCATTTATGGTGTAATCAGCGGAATGATGATTATGGCACTAAGTCTGCTGTTATTCATCTGAATAAAAGAGGAGGCACATCCAATAAAAGGGTGTGTCTTTTTTGTTGCTATAAAAATGGTGAAGTCAAAACACACATATTTCGTGAGAGTTGAACGGAAATCGTCCTGCGAGCTTTTTTCTGAAGGAGTGGACATACCTTCCTGATCCGCTTCATATAATGCGGTAGGGGTGGGATGCGATGATGAATCACCAATGGAAAGAATGGAGCCGGAAACGAAAGTGGCTGATGGCGATAGGTCTGTCGATGCTGCTCGTGGTGGGTGGATCAAGTTCCTATTTGCTGTTTCTTTATCAAAAAGTCCACCAGACAGTGGTCGATGACTTATTCGAACCTGTAACGGCGATCGACAGTGAGACGAGTAAAAGGAAAACTGAAGCGAATGAGGCTTTGAATTTTTTATTACTGGGAATTGATGAGCGGGAGGAAGATATTGGGCGTCCGGATACCCTTATCGTCATGCATGTCGATCCTGACGGGGAAAAGGTCCGACTAATCAGCATCCCGCGTGACACGATGGCTTGGATTCCCGGGCACGGGAAATATGATAAAATCAACCATTCTTATACGTTCGGCGGATTGGATATGACGATAAAGACTGTAGAAGACTTGCTGGATATAAAACTGGATTATTACGCAACAGTCAATATGAAAGGGTTGAGTGGAATCGTCGATGCTGTGGGCGGCGTTCCGGTGACGAATGAATTTCCTTTTGTACAAGGAGGGTTTGATTATCCGGAAGGACCGCAAATGCTTTCCGGCGACCAGGCCCTTGCTTACGTCCGGATGAGGGATCAGGACCCAAAAGGCGATATCGGCCGTAACTACCGGCAGCGGGAAGTTGTGGAAGGAATCATGCAACAGGGAATGAGCCTTCAGGCTGTCGCAAATCTCGATGGTATCTTTGAAGTGTTATCAGCCCATATGCATACAAATATGACGTTAGATGAAATCAGAACAGTGGCAATCAATTACCGCAGCGCGTTAAAAAATATTGATATGTACCAGATAAAAGGGACAGACAGTTATATCAATGACATTTATTATTTACAGGTATCTCCAGATGAGATAGCGAAAGTCAATCAAATGATTTCCAGTGAAGCACTTTAAAAAAAGCAGGCATCCAGCCTGCTTTTTTGATTACCCCTAAAGCCGCTGGTTTATGTGATGAAAAAGAGTGGTAAGATGGTACAAAACAGGCAGAAAGGAGCCGTCCATGACGAAAACAGTAATGATTACAGGAGCGTCGAATGGGTTCGGGTATTTGACTGCTATCAAGTGTGCAGAAAAAGGCTTCCGGGTGATTGCGACGATGCGTAACATGAGCTATGCCGACCGGTTTGAGCAGGAGGTCAAGGATCCAAAAGTACTGGCACGAATTATTCCGAGACAGCTGGATGTAACGGATCATGACTCGATCCGGTCGTTTGAAATCAGCCTTGCTACCATCGACAGGATCGATGTATTGATCAATAATGCCGGCATGGCTGTCGGTGGGTTTGCGGAGGAGGTACCAGTCGAGGATTACCGAAAGCAATTTGAAACGAATTTTTTTGGAATGGTTGCTGTAACCCAGCTGGTACTGCCGATTATGCGAAGGCAGGGGTTTGGAAAAATACTGAATGTCAGCAGTATCAGTGGTCTCGTCGGTTTTCCGGGACTGTCCCCTTATGTAGCTTCCAAGCATGCGGTAGAAGGGTTCACGGAGAGCCTCCGGCTGGAACTGAAGCCATTCGGTATCGAGGCGGCCATGATCGAGCCAGGTTCCTTTCGGACGAACATCTGGACTAGAGGCACGTACATACCGGAAACAGCGTCACAGCCTGATTCGCCTTATGCCGATTATATGAAGCGAATCAAGCAGTATATGGAAGCGAGCAGGGAAACGATGGCTGAACCATCGCAAGTAGCAGCATTCACAAGCAAGCTCGCTGGGCGATCACCGTGGCCGAAAGTGAGACACCCGGTCGGTAAAGGGGTCCGGACGATGATATGGACGAAACGGTTATTACCTTGGCGCGTATGGGAAAAGCTTGTCATTCGTAAGATATGGAACAAAAGGGAGGAGATGCAAGATGAAAAAGACGTATGAAGTGCTTCCTGGTGCGGAAGCATTTTTTCAAGAAGGCAATGAGGTAGGTATCCTTGTTTTACACGGCTTTACCGGCACCCCGCAAAGCATGCGCCCCTTGGGTGAGGCGTTAGCAACAGCCGGTTTTTCCATTGCCATGCCAAGACTGGCCGGACATGGGACCCACTATGAAGATATGGAAAAGACAACCTATAAAGATTGGATCGCCTCTGCAGAAGAAGCTTTAGCATGGCTAAGGGAACGTACAAGTATATTGTTTGTAGCTGGTCTATCCATGGGTGGTACACTGGCACTCTCTCTGGCAGAAAAGTATGAAGATATTAAAGGGATCATGCTAATCAATCCGGCAATTGAGATGCAGCAGATGGAGGCGCTTAGAGAATCTGAAAACCAGCCGAGGTACCTGGAGTCGATTCATTCTGATATTCAAAAAGAAGGTGTCCAGGAACTGGCCTATGATAAAGTACCATATGCTTCCGTAATAGAACTGCTGAATTTACTCCATGAAGTTCGTGCGGATTTGGCAGATGTCCATTGTCCAGCGCTTCAGTTCGTATCCGATGAAGATCATGTCGTACCGCCGGATAATGCATCCTATATATTTGATGCTATTTTTTCTGAGCACACCGAACTTGTCCATTTGGAAAATAGTTATCATGTAGCGACACTTGATCATGATCTTGATTTGATCATCGAAAGGAGCCTGGAGTTTATCCAGCAATATAGCATGACCAAATAACTTATCCATTGTCTGGTGATACTACAACCAGGTAGTTTTTCTGAATGTGTATGCTGGTATAGACAACTATATACCTAAACTTTATAATAGAGCTAGCAGCTACATCAGGGAGGAAAAGTTATGACCCAGACATTGTTATTAAAAAATGTAACCATTATCGTCGAGAATGAAAAAGAAATGACAGGCTCTCTTTGGGTAGAGGGCGAAAAAATTACCGATATTTCGAAAGAAGGATTTTCGGAACGGACAGCCGATCGAGTCATAGACGGTAAAGGGAAGGACTGGACGGTAATTCCCGGGTTCATCGATGTTCATATCCACGGGGCAGCCGGCCATGACACCATGGATGCAACCCAGGAGGCGCTGGAAGGGATTGCAACCGTGCTTCCCGAAGAAGGCACAACCAGTTTTCTTGCGACCACGATGACACAATCAGAGGCAGCGATCTCCAAAGCCTTAGCCAATGCGGCGGATTACATTGACCATCAGGCCAATGGCAAGGGGGCGGAAATCATCGGCATCCATCTGGAGGGGCCGTTTATTTCCAAGGATAAAGCAGGAGCGCAGCCTTTAGAGCATATCATCGCCCCTGATCTCGAGCAATTCGATGCCTGGAACGAAACGGCCAGACAGCTGATCCGGCTTGTTACCATTGCTCCCGAAGAGCCGGGGGCGTTACAGCTGATTGAACATTTAAGTAAATCGGGCATCGTCGCTTCGATTGGTCATACGAACGCGACATTTGCAGAAGTGGCACGGGCAGTCGAAAAGGGTGCGACCCATGTCACCCATTTATATAACCAGATGCGCGGTCTCCACCACCGGGAACCTGGCGCTTTGGGAGCGGCTTTGCTGCACAAGGAATTGTCAGTGGAAATCATTATTGATTTTGTCCATGCCCACCAGGAGGCAGTCCGGCTTGCCTATGAAGCGAAAGGTCCGGAGAAAATGATGCTGATTACGGATGCGATGCGAGCGAAATGCCTCACACCAGGAGAATATGATTTAGCCGGACAGCAGGTTACCGTCAAAGATAATGAAGCTCGTCTTTCCGATGGAACAATAGCAGGCAGCGTCCTGACATTGAAGCAGGCTGTAGCTAATTTGAAGGAAACGGTCCATCCATCCGTTTACGACTTGATCCAGCTTACCTCAGCAAATGCAGCCAGGGAGCTGAATGTTTTTGACCGAAAAGGAAGTATCAGCACCGGGAAAGACGCCGACCTTGTCATACTGGATGAAAACTGGGATGTGGCCGTGACGATTTGTAAAGGAACGATTGCGTATGAACAGGAGGGTCGATGACAGTGAAAGTGATTGTGAAACAAGACTACCAGGAAATGAGCTGTGCCGCTGCTCATGTCGTTGAAAAGAAGATCACCGAAAATCCTCAGGCAGTACTGGGTCTTGCAACGGGAAGCACGCCGCTTGCGACGTATAAAGAAATGGTGAAGGGATACAAAGAAGGCGAATTCAGTTATCGCAATATCAAGACACTGAATTTGGATGAATACGTCGGACTCGATAAAAAACACGCGCAAAGCTACCATCGGTTTATGTGTGAGCACCTTTTCGATCACATTGACATTGATCTCGATAACACGCATATCCCTCAAGGGGATGCGCCTGATATTGAGCAGGAATGCCAGCGTTATGAGGGACTGATCGACCAAATCGGCCCTCCTGATCTTCAAATTCTCGGCATCGGAAGGAATGGACATATTGGATTCAATGAGCCGGGGACGCCGTTTGATTCGACTACCCATGTCGTGACATTAACGGAATCAACCAGGAAAGCCAATGCCCGTTTCTTTTCGTCATTAGAAGCAGTACCGACCCATTCGATTACGATGGGGATACGTTCCATTTTAAAAAGTAAACAGATTCTTCTGCTGGCATCCGGAGAAGAAAAGGCCCCTGCGATCGACAGGCTGTTGAATGGGGAGGTAGAAGAAGATTTCCCTGCTTCCGCGCTGAAGAACCACCCGGACGTAACGTTGATAGTCGATGAAAAAGCATATCAGAAGACAGTGAAGTAAAGGAGGAGAAACCATGTTGAACAAACAGTCCCCGCTCCCGATGTACTATCAGATTGAGGAAGATATAAAAAAACGGATAGCTAAACAGGAATTCCTTCCCGGCGAATCCATACCGTCGGAGCGGGCATTAACTGAGATGTATGATGTCAGCCGCATGACCGTTCGCCAGGCTGTCAATAATCTGGTCCAGGAAGGTCTTCTATATCGTGAAAAAGGAAAAGGTACGTTCATCGCCGAAGCAAAAATGGAGCAGTCATTAAGTGGACTGACAAGTTTCACCGAAGACATGAAACGGCGTGGTCTGAAACCTGGTAACAAGCTGTTGAGCTTCGAGGTGAAGGAAGCCGGCTCTCCATTGGCGAAAAAGCTAGGCATGGAAGCAGATGAACGCGTCTATGAAGTGAGACGTGTCCGGCTTGCCGACGACGTGCCGATGGCATTGGAAACAACTTATATCCCGTACGGTCTGATGCCGGAATTGACCGAGGAGCATATTCAGCAGTCGTTTTATGCTTATGTCGAATCACTCGGTTTAACGATCGGCAGGGCGGAACAGGCAATTGAAGCGGCATTGGCTGAAGAATACCAGGCAGAAGCTCTGGAGATCCCCCTTCATGCCGCATTATTAGGAATCGAGCGGCTGACCTTTACAACGGATGGCCGTCCATTTGAACTCGTGCAATCCGCCTACCGTGCTGATCGCTATAAATTTTTAGCAGAAATTCACCGGAATTAGTAAGGACCACACTTTTCCCGCTTTCCTTTCGATAATAAAGCGAAAGGGGGAAGGAAACATGCAACTGGAAATCCAATCGATGCTTTTACCAAAAAACCATCCATGCCGACCTGGCCATCACATGAAACCTGCATACATAACGGTTCATACGACAGGAAACCGTTCACGGGGTGCCAATGCCATGATGCATGGCAAGTATTTACACAATTTAGACGGAAGCAGAATGGTCAGCTGGCATTATACAGTAGATGAAAGAGAGGTCATTCAGCACCTTCCTGATAATGAAAGCGGCTGGCATGCCGGAGACGGAAACGGTCCAGGCAACAGAAGCTCAATCGGTATTGAAATCTGTGAACATGAGGATGGGGATTTTGAGCAGGCCGTCCGTAAGTCAGTCCAGTTAATTCGACAACTGCAAGACAAGTACGACATTCCGCTGTCCCGCATCGTTCCCCACCAGAAATGGAGTGGAAAAAACTGTCCCCGTCCGCTTTTGCCTGAATGGAATGCCTTTTTGATGAAGCTGCAAGACACCCCAGCTGGCCCTTTTTATATTGGTAAGAAGCTGGTCTCTGTCTATGATGGCAGGCTGCGGTTTTATGTCCGGCCTTCCTGGAAGGATGAAGATGTATACGGTCACGTGACATCAGGGTATGGGTTTCCGGTTATCACAAACAAATTGAAAGTAGGAAATGGCTTACAATATGAGGTGAAAAATAGTAAGGGGAAGGTGTTTTATATTACCGCGAGCGAACAATATGTCCGGCTGTTAAACGTATAACAAGCGCTTTCATGGTATAATAGTAGTAGATAGAAATGAATCCCATTGGAAAGGAGCTGGGTGCAGTGAGTAAAACCTATCTTGTCCCTGTTGATGGCTCAGACCACTCCTTGCGCGCACTGGAATATGCGTTGGAAGTGGCAAATGACGAAGGAGATAAGCTGCTGCTGGTCCATGTCCAGCCTTCGTATAACACCCATAATGTCCGACGCTTCCTATCGAAAGAGCAGATCAAATCTTATCAGGAAGAGATGGCGGAAGAAGCGTTCCAAACCACTGAACCTCTCCTTGCCAGGCATGATGTGAGCGTTGAAAAAATGATGCTTATTGGTGTTGCAAGTGAAGAAATCTGCAAGCTGGCGCGAAAAGAGAAAGTGAACGGCATTATCATGGGCTCCCGCGGCCTTGGCCGAGTGAAAGGATCGATTCTGGGCAGCATCAGCTACAGCGTCATCCACACCGCAGACGTCCCCGTCACCATCGTCCCGTAGCTCTACAAACCTTGCTGATTCATATTTTATAAAACTATAACTACCATGTGAAAACCTTAGAGTTCTTATAAGACTCTGAGGTTTTCTTTGTAAAAGAAATGGAAAAAATCATGGGCTATAAGGGTGGGTACTAACTACATTTCAGGTTCCGTCTACTTTTAATTGGAAAGGGGGAGGGAAATGACGAGACTCCTGCGGGAAAGGAATGTCAGGCAAGACCCCGCAGAGCTTTTGAAATGACCCCCTAAAATTGGACACTATGTAATTAAACAGCTTCTTCAAATTTTTCACGGTATTGGACAGGACTCATTCTAAGCTTTGATTTGATTCGTTGGTGATTATAGTCATCCACAAATGCTGTCAGTTCCTCCTTGAAGTGTTCGACACTTTCAAATTCTTTATAATAAAGAAGCTCTGACTTCATGATTCCAAAAAAGTTTTCTATAACCGCATTGTCGTGACAGTTGCCTTTTCTCGACATGCTTTGTGTAATCCCTGCTTCTTGCAGGGTTTGGCGATATTGTGGCATTTGGTAATGCCAGCCCTGGTCGGAATGCATTAATAATTCATCATCATCACTCAAGCGTTCTAAGCCCTTTTCTAACATCTCTTCGACAAGGGAATAAGTCGGGCGCGTACCAAGCGTATAAGAGATGATTTCGCCATTAAAAAGATCAAGAATAGGAGAGAAGTAGAGCTTCTCACCGAATAGCTTGAATTCCGTGATGTCTGTGACCCATTTTTGATTGGG
The DNA here is from genome assembly GCF_043496955.1 of Thalassobacillus sp. B23F22_16. Lineage (NCBI taxonomy): Bacteria > Bacillati > Bacillota > Bacilli > Caryophanales > Bacillaceae > Thalassobacillus > Thalassobacillus sp. B23F22_16. Next base: position 53,316 of record NZ_JBIEKD010000024.1, read on the forward strand.
TTTCTCCGCCTGAAATTCCCGGTTCAACAGGTTATCAGCCACTTTTCCGACCCGGCCCTTATAAGATTTATATTTCTTCATTCGTACCCGGCATTGAAGCCCTAACTCTTTCATAAGGCGATATACTTTTTTATGATTCACGTGAATCCCCTGGTTTTGAAGGGCATTTTGAATCCGGCGATAGCCATACTTCCCATCCTGTTCATGATAAATCGCCGTGATTTTCTTCTTCAACTCTTCGTCAGGATCAC
>NZ_JBIEKD010000025.1:0-52640 GCF_043496955.1 Thalassobacillus sp. B23F22_16
TAGTCACCCAGCTGGATGAATACGAATACCTGATATCGATTCCCGGCATTGGAAAGCATACGATCATTGATTTGATTGCGGAAACGGGTTCACTTAAGCAGTACACACATTCACGCCAACTCATTAAGCTAGCGGGATTAACACTGCGCGAGAACTCTTCCGGTTACCATAAAGGTCAAAAGAAAATTTCCAAACGGGGACGAAAACGGCTCAGAAACCTTCTGTTTCGCGCCATATTGCCTTTGATTCAAAATAATCGTGCGTTTAAAGAATTGTACCAGTACTACATTACTCGTCCCGTTAATCCTTTGAAAAAGAAGGAAGCAATGGTCGTGCTTTGCGGAAAACTGTTAAAGATCTTTTTTGGTTTATCGAACCGCCAGGTTCACTTCGATGAGGACCGAATGAAACAGGATTTCCACTGTCTTCAACAGGCAGCGTAACCTATATTTCTGACCCATAAGATGACACGGAGAAGCTGGCGCCAAGCGAGACAACAGACTGCGAGTCTATGCGGGAGAATAAAGCCGGCCTCTGCCTTATGATGAGACCAAACGAAGGAATGTAGGCGCACGACGCCAAGAGACATGGGAGGGTAAGTCCTCATAAGAAAGCAGGGATCCAGGGTGCATCGATTCATACAAAAAAGATCGCCTAATACAGTTAGGAAACGCAACGCGTCCCTTTGTTTTCCTTAATATTGAAGAAAAGGAATAACTTGTTTAACAAATGGAGTATAAAAATTTTTTTAAGGTGTTAAAACGATCCATAACCCTTGGTGTATCAACATTTCCGGAGGGAGTCTCGCAGTTTCCCAACCACCCCATCCGAAGAATGAGAGCAACGAACCCCTACCATATTTGAAGATCTCTTCTACTTTTAATGGTTAATTGAACAAAGACGCGGTTTTCAGCTCACATTTCATGTGTAGCTCGTCGCTCACTCTTTGTTTAAAGATATGCCGATGTTTCCGTTACTCCCATAAACGCAAGGAGGTCCGGGAAATTGCGAGACTCCTCGAAAATGCTACGCATTTCCTTCGTGCGGTGTCTATTCAAGAAGCTTATTCAAAGTCCAATGGGAGGATAGTAGATGGTGAGATCCCGCAGGGCTTTAGCCCGAGGAAGCTCACCGTACCCCCATGGAAAGCGAGTAATTTCCCGGCCCTCCAAACCGTTACTACCGTAACGGAAACAACTTATCTTGAAGCTGAATCTTCAGTAAAAGGGAGCTTAACTGTAATATCAGCGTTGATATATTGCAATCTAGCAAAAGAGGTGAGGGGATGGAGCTTCCACAAATAAGATTGTCCAGTGACCGTGCTTCTCTTGGTATAAGGGTGGAGAAGGGACATCAATCCATTGAACAGCCGAAAGCTGAACTCCATATTCAGCAGCCTAAGGCAGACATGTCAATAAAGCAGCCAGCCGGCAAACTGACGATTGACCAGACAAACGCCTGGCACAACCTTGGCTTGAAGAGTTCCAGGGTACGGACGGAGGAAACGGCAGATCATGCCAAACGGACGGTATTAGAAGGGACGGCGAGAATGGCAGAAGAAGGGGATGAACTGATGCGTATCGAAAATGGCGGCGAGCCTTTGGCTGATCAAGCTGCAAGAAATGCGATATGGCAGTTCGATTATCCATTGGACGGCATGCCGGTCTATGGATTAGTTTCCATTGATTATCAGGCAAACGAGCCAGAGATTTCTTTTGCAAAGAAGGAACCTGTCATAGAAGCTGTACCACAAAAAGTCCGATATGATTATCAACCAGGGAATGTAGATGTATTTATGGAAAAATATGCAGCATTGGATATTGATTTTGTGAATTTGAAATATAAAGGCTATCGCTTTGAAACTGAAATATAAGGATGGTTACTATGATAATTGCAACTAAATTTTTTGGTGATATAGAAATCAAGCCACAGGATATACTGGAATTTCCGGGTGGTTTGCCTGGATTCGAAGATGTTAAAAGGTTTGTGTTATTGAATATGGAGGAAAAAGGAATCTACCAGGTGCTGCAATCCATCGACCAACCCCAGGTGGCTTTGATTGTCACCAATCCTTATTTATTTTTGAAAGATTATTCTTTTGATTTAGATGGAAAGACACTGGAATTACTGGAGATAGAATCACCTAAAGATGTTATCATTTTATCAGTAGTTACTTTAAGGACCCCATTTTCCGAAACAACGGTGAATCTTCAGGCCCCAGTAGTGGTTAATTATAATCGAAACAAAGGGAAACAAGTGATCCTGAATGATACCTCCTATCATACCAGACATTTACTCGCTTCTTTCAGGAAGGAGGAAAAACAGCGTGTTAGTGCTGAATCGGAAAATAAATGAATCATTGAAAATCGGTGATGATATCGAAGTGAAGGTGATTGCTATTGAAGGAGATCAGGTTAAGATTGGAATAGCTGCTCCGAGGGATATCGATATCCACCGTCAGGAAGTCTATGAAAAAATTACAGAAGAAAATGAGGCTGCAATGCATGCACCGGCAGATTGGATAAACCTCCTAAAGGAAAATGAGAAAACAGATTTGTAGAGTGGGAGGGGCGGGTATTGCTGCGAAAAATAGATGAGTTTAGTTCTTCCATACATAATAAAAAGTTCTTATTAGCCATATTGATTCTATTGGTTACACTTATATGGGGGTATGCATGGGTGCTCATGAAAGCATCACTTGTTTTCATGGGGCCTTTTACCTTTTCAGCCCTGCGATTCAGTACTGGCGCTGTTACAATGTTTGTGATTTTATTCATTTTGAAGGTTGGACCTCCACCAAAAGAGCAATGGAAGCACTTGGCTGTCATCGGTCTTTTACAGACCACCGTTGTTTTTTTATTTGTAATGTACGGGTTGAAGTTTGTCGATGCAGGGAAGTCTTCCGTTCTGCTCTACTCGATGCCTATTTGGAGCAGCCTGCTCGCCTCAATCTTCCTTAGTGAAAAAATTCCGAAGGTAAAAGGTCTCGGCCTTGTCCTTGGGATGACAGGTCTTTTAACCATCCTTGGATGGGACGTGATTGTTCAGCAGGATTTGACCGTGCTGGCAGGGGAGCTATTGATTATCCTTGCGGCTGTTTCGTGGGGAATATCGAATGTCTATTATCGCAAGAAGCTAAAAAATGTTACCAATTTGCAGGTTTCTGCTTATCAGATGTTATTCGGTTCTCTTGGACTTATCATTGCTGCCTTAATCACGGAATGGGGCGATGCGGTTCATCTGACAACGGAGAGCGTATACTATGTCTTATTTACTGGAGTATTAGCTTCTGCGTTATGTTTCACACTCTGGTTTGTCATATTGAATAGCATTGATATGGTGACTGCAACACTTTCGACACTGTTAGTACCCGTCTTTGGAATGATATTTGGAGCGGTACTGTTAAATGAAAAGCTGGGGATCAATGTGATTTCAGGTTCGGCGATGATTTTGGCGGGAATAGCAGTTTCTCAGCTTTACAAACGAACAACCTCACCATCGTGACTTTCAATAATGAGCACGATGGTGAGGTTGTTTTTTTGCTTTAATTCCTGCAGGTTACAGCCGATATAAAAAGTAAATACTGGGCTTCAACGTAGATCGTAAAATATAAGGTGGTGTTATTAAAATGCGTGTAGGTGGGTTAGCTTCAGGAATGGATATAGATGGTATTGTTAAAGATCTTATGAAAGCGGAACGGATGCCACTGGATAAAATGGAACAGGATAAAACCTGGCTCACTTGGCAGCGTGATGCGTATAGAGATGTAAACAAACAGCTATTAGAACTGGACAATCTGACACTGGATATGAAGCTGCAACGTACGTTTAACTCAAAAAGTACAAGTTCATCCCAGGAAGATGCGGTAACAGCCACCGCAAACGCCAGCGCTTCTGCTGGAAGTTACAATGTCGAGGTTAAGCAACTGGCTTCTTCTGCCATCAATGTCAGTCAAAAGGGTATTACTGCCGATGGAGAGCCCTTCGACCCTAATCAGCGTCTGGGTGATGCTGCTGCTCATTTAAAGAATGGGGCCGGGATCCAGTTTGGTACAGAATATGAGTTTTTTACATACGATGAAGACGGAAATGAACAGCACCATAAGTTTCAAGTAAGTGAAGATCAGTCATTGAACGATGTTTTAAAGGGTATTACGACTGCTGAAAATGGTGTCCGTGCATTTTATGATCGCCAGGCGGATAAAGTGGTGCTGGAACGGACAGACACGGGGGACTTTAACAAATCGGATGCCTTCCTGGGAGCTGAGATTGGGTTTGATTCCACCACGAACTCGGGTTTCTTTGTTGATGTTTTACAAATCAAAAATGGGGTGCAACAATCCGATGGCAGCTGGACAAAAGCTGAACAAGGTGGAGAAAATGCCCAGTTTACCTATAATGGTGCTCTTGAGTTAGAATCATTTGAAAACACCTATACGATGAACGGAGTAACTTTTAACTTTAATAATGTTACGGCTGGGCAGGCAAAAATCAACGTGACCAGTGATATCGATGGCTCAATGGAAAAGATCACAAATTTTGTCGATAAATACAATGGCATTATTGGGAATCTCAATGAAAAAGTCAGTGAACGAAAAAACCGGGATTACAAGCCATTAACGGAGAAACAGCGAGAGGGCATGGAAGAGAGAGAAATTGAGCTCTGGGAAGAACAGGCAAAAAAAGGGATGCTCTCAGGTGATGCCGCTATTCGAGGCGCTCTATCTGAAATGCGGAATAACTGGTATAGCACAGTGGAAGGAGCGGGAGCGTATAATCAATTGGCACAAATCGGTATTACCACCTCACCTAATTACCGGGATGGCGGAAAATTGTTGATTGATGAAGATAAATTACGGAATGCGTTAAGAGATGACCCTGATTCTGTTCACCAACTTTTTGGGAATAATGGGAAAGGTGCGGAAAAAGGGATTGTCCGACGCCTGGAAGAAACCCTGGATCGCACGGTGAAGTCAATTGAAAGGAAAGCGGGTAAATCCACCAGTCTGGATAATAATTTTGCACTGGGAAATCAATTAAAAGATATTAATAGTCGAATGCTGGCTTTTCAAGATCGTCTGGTCCAGGTGGAAGATCGATATTGGAAGCAATTTACCGAAATGGAAAAAGCGATACAAAAAATGAATTCACAGTCCACTTACCTGATGCAGCAGTTTGGTGGCGGATTTTAATAAAGGAGTGTTGGTATGTCCATACAAGCTTATCAGACGAATTCTGTTGAAACAGCTTCCCCTGGGGAGCTGACATTAATGCTGTACAATGGGTGTTTGAAATTCATCAAATTAGCTGGAAAAGCTATGGAAATGAAAAACTACGAACAAAAGAATATCCATATTCAAAAAGCACAAAAAATCATCCAGGAGCTCATGATTACACTTGATCAGGGCGCTTCCATCTCTAAAGAAATCATGCCACTATATGAATTCATCAACCGACGTCTGCTTGATGCGAACTTAAATAATGACCTAATTATCCTGTCAGAGGCACAAGACCTGGTTACCGAACTACGCGACACTTGGAAAGAGGTCATCCGCCAGACTCGCCAACAACAATTCGGTGAAGGCAGTAATGTCTAGTGGAGCCGCTGCCTGAGTTTCATAAGCTGACAGTGCAACTGGATGAGCTCCTTCAAGCAGAAATATCATCGAACGGGCGTCATCAGCAAATAGAAGAAATAAATCAGTTGATCGATCAAAGAGGAGATATCATCCACCTATTGGACAAGCCTGTAGAAAAAGAAGAAAAAGTGATGATGGAGGAAATTTTGGCGAGGGAAATTCGAATTCAAGAACATTTAGAAAAGAGTTTCAAACAACTGAAACAAGAAATCCGAATGCACAAGAAACATCAGACCTCTGCTCGGAAATATTCTAACCCTTATGACAATGTCAGTAGTCACGATGGTATCTTTTTAGATCAGAAAAAATAAACAGAATTAAAACCTGCTTCCTAATGGGAGCAGGTTTGTTAATTGGAATATTTATTTTGCAAAAGTCAATGAAAGTGCCCTTTAAAATGACCTTTTTATGCGAAGATGTTCACAATTTATCTACCTTAATCATAGGTGAAATCGGTTATGATATAAATAGACCCTCAATCATATTTCTGCAATTCCCAACAAATTCCGACACAATTAATTCGGAAAATTTCGAAAGTTTGTGCAGGAATATGCTAGGGTATGATAGAATAATAATCACATAAGGATGAAAGGAGGACACTTCTATATGAACTATAACATTCGTGGTGAAAACCTAGAAGTGACCGAGGCTATTAATGATTACGTGGAGAAGAAAGTAGGAAAGCTAGAGCGCTACTTTGATGAACCGGTAACTTCCGAGGTCCATGTTAATTTAAGTGTCTATAATGATGAGCAGGAAATCGAGGTAACGATTCCAATGAAGAATCTGCTTCTACGTGCAGAGGAAAGACACACCGATCTGTACGCTGCCATCGACCTTGTGGTTGATAAACTGGAACGACAAATCCGAAAGCATAAAACAAAAGTGAACCGCAAGTTCCGTCAGGAAGGTGCTCCGAAATATGTGTTTGCAGAATTGGAGAAGGAAGCCGAGCGGCAAAATGGTGCAAGTGACGATGATGACATCGAAATCGTCCGTCAAAAACGCTTTGATTTGAAGCCGATGGATTCCGAAGAAGCGGTATTGCAAATGGATATGCTGGGTCATAACTTCTATGTCTATACAAATGCGGAAACTAACGAAACGAACGTGGTGTACCGTCGTCGCGACGGTAAGTATGGTTTAATTGAACCAAGCTGATTATGAATGTAATCAAGGCGATCCTGTCAAGGGTCGCCTTTTCAATTAAGAGTAAACACTATTTTCCTTATAGTTATAAAGATAAGAAAAACTTGCCTTTTTGCAAAACTACCATGCAAAATAGCCTGAAAGTCGAATAATAGCCTGACAAATGTCCTTTTTCGACAAAAACTGTGGCTGGTTTTGCTAAAAAGCGTCATTGGTAATAATACAACCGTCGTGGTATAACAAAATAGCCGGCAAATATTATTATCCTTTCCTAGGAGGCGTACCTATTGGATACTTATATGACGAAGGAATACCAGGAATTGTTTCATAAGCTAAAGCAGCAAGAAAAAACGATCGCTCAGCTTGTAGAAATCATTGCAGCTGCAAACAAGCGAATCTATGATTTGGATCGCAGGCAATTGGGCTATGAACACCGGCTGCTTGTACGTGAGCATACTTTATCACTGACAAGTTCTGCAAAGCGGTCAACATCCCTTGCTGAATGATACCCCGCAAAACCTCATACGTCTCCAGACCAAAGAGCAGCCCATCCCCGGGCTGCTCTTTGGTCGTTAGGACATGCTGTGTGCCCTTTGTTGTCAGGCAACTAAAGGAAGTGTTATTATTAAGTGTGGATTAAACTATACAACCGGATTATTACCAATTTAATAGAGGAGCGGTTGCAATGCTTGGAACCCTAAAGAATATTTTTGGTGACGGCAACCAGCGCCAGATCAACCGGCTGCAAAAGAAAGCCGATGAAATTGAAGCGTTGGAGCCTGAGATGGAAAAATTATCAGACGATGGGCTGCGTAATAAAACAGAAGAATTTAAACAACGCTATCAAAATGGTGAAAGTCTAAATGACTTGCTTCCTGAAGCTTTTGCGGTAGTCCGCGAAGGGGCAAAGCGTGTACTAGGCATGCGCCCATTCAACGTACAGCTGTTAGGAGCAATTGCATTACATGAAGGTAATATCGCCGAAATGAAAACAGGGGAAGGTAAAACCCTTGCTTCGACGATGCCTGCCTATTTGAATGCCATTAGCGGCAATGGTGTGCATATTATTACCGTAAATGATTACCTGGCCAGCCGTGATGCTGGTGAAATGGGCAAGCTTTACGATTTTCTTGGATTAACTGTCGGTTTGAACTTAAACGGCATGATTAAAGAAGAAAAACGGGAAGCATATGATGCAGATATTACGTATGGGACGAACAATGAGTTTGGCTTTGACTACTTAAGGGACAATATGGTGCTGTACAAGGAACAAATGGTGCAGCGTACGTTGCCATTTGCCATCATTGACGAAGTGGACTCGATTTTGATTGATGAAGCGCGTACCCCGTTGATTATTTCTGGTACCGCGCAAAAGTCTGCTGATTTATATGTGAAAGCAAATGCTTTTGTCCGGCTTCTTGAGAATGAAGAAGATTATACGTATGAGGAAAAAACAAAAGGCGTACAATTGACAGAGGAAGGAATCAATAAAGCGGAGCGTTATTTTGCGATTGAAAACTTGTTTGACCTTTCCAATGTGTCGCTTATCCATCACATCAACCAGGCCTTGAAAGCTCATGCGGCAATGCACCGTGATACGGATTATGTGGTGGATGACGGAGAGGTGGTCATCGTCGACCAGTTTACCGGCCGTTTAATGAAAGGCCGGCGATACAGCGATGGTCTGCACCAGGCTATTGAAGCGAAAGAGGGGCTGGAAATCCAGAATGAAAGCATGACACTAGCTTCGATTACGTTCCAGAACTTCTTCCGTATGTATGACAAGCTGGCTGGTATGACGGGTACCGCAAAAACAGAAGAAGAAGAATTCCTGAATATTTATAATATGAGGGTTATTGCTATTCCGACGAACAAACCAATCATCCGTGATGATAAGGCTGACCTTGTCTATAAGACGATGGAAGGCAAGTTTAAAGCAGTTGTTGAAGAAATCAAACAGCGTTATGAAAAGGGACAGCCAGTACTTGTTGGTACCGTTGCTGTCGAGACGTCTGAATTGATTTCACGCTATTTGAAAAAGGCTGGAGTGGCACATAATGTGCTGAATGCGAAAAATCATTTCCGGGAAGCAGAAATCATTGAGAATGCCGGTCAAAAAGGTGCTGTCACTATCGCAACAAACATGGCGGGACGTGGAACCGACATTAAGCTTGGAGATGGTGTTCGTGATCTTGGCGGATTAGCCGTCATCGGTACAGAACGGCATGAATCCCGCCGGATTGACAACCAGCTCCGTGGACGTTCCGGTCGTCAGGGAGATCCTGGTATGTCCCTATTCTATTTGTCCATGGAAGATGAACTGATGCGCCGTTTTGGTTCAGATAATATGCGCAACATGATGGATCGTTTAGGCATGGACGACAGCCAGCCAATCGAAAGTAAAATGGTTTCACGCGCGGTGGAATCGGCACAAAAACGAGTCGAGGGCAACAACTTCGATGCCCGTAAAACGGTGCTTTCCTATGACGATGTATTACGTCAGCAACGTGAAGTTATTTACAAGCAGCGTTTCGAAGTGCTGGACTCCGAGAATCTCCGTGGAATTATTGAAGAGATGATTCAATCAACGATTGAACGCACTGTCCAAGCTTATACAACGGACGAACTCGATGAGAATTGGGAGTTAGATTCCATCGTCAAGTATATGCAAGCTAACCTCCTTCATGAGGGTGATATTACAGAAGGTGAATTAAAAGGAAAAGAGCCGGAAGAAATGACCGAACTCCTCATGGAAAAAGTGAAGCAACGGTATGACGAGAAAGAAACAGAGATGGAAGAAGACCAGATGCGTGAATTTGAACGTGTCATATTGCTTCGTACCGTCGACCAGAAATGGATGGATCATATCGATCAGATGGACCAGCTGCGTCAAGGTATTCACCTAAGAGCTTACGGACAGACAGATCCACTTCGTGAGTATCAGATGGAAGGCTTCTCCATGTTTGAACAAATGATTCAGAACATTGAAGAAGAAGTCTCCCGCTACGTCATGAAAGCGGAGGTCCGTAATAATCTGCAGCGTCAGGAAGTCGCTCAGGGAGCGAAGGCGGTCTCCGGCAGCCAGCAGAGCGAAGAAAAGAAGACACGTAAGCCTTATGTAAAAAAAGAAGATGTCGGTCGTAACGACCCTTGCCCATGCGGAAGCGGCAAAAAATATAAAAACTGCCACGGCAAGTAGATTGGAAGGACACTCTCTCATTCAGGGGGAGTGTCTTCCCCTGTAAAAGATAATAAATTAATGTAGAGGTGATTGTTATGGATATGGCGGAAATTCGTCATGAGTTAGACAATATGGCTAAGCGATTAGCGGACTTTAGGGGGTCTCTTTGACGTCGATCAAAAGAAGGCCCGAATTGCTGAACTGGAAGAAGAAATGACAGCCCCTGATTTTTGGGATGATCAGAATAACGCTCAAAAAGTCATTAATGAGGTCAATGGTTTAAAAGATATGGTGCATACCCTCGAGAACCACGAAGAAGCCCATGAGAACATGGAGGTTTCTTATGAACTCGTTAAAGAAGAAAATGATGAAGAGCTGGCTGCTGACTTGGAAGAAGAAGTCAAACAATTGCAGACAGACTTGAACCAATTTGAGCTCAACATGCTGTTAAGTGAACCTTACGATAAAAATAATGCTATCCTGGAGTTACATCCTGGGGCAGGCGGGACAGAATCCCAGGACTGGGCAAGCATGCTCTTACGTATGTACACCCGCTGGGCGGAACGAAAAGGCTTCAAAGTAGAAACGATGGATTATCTGCCAGGAGATGAAGCAGGTGTCAAAAGTGTAACCTTGATGATTAAAGGGCATAACGCTTATGGCTATTTGAAAGCAGAAAAAGGAGTGCATCGTCTAGTGAGGATTTCTCCATTCGACTCTTCAGGACGGCGTCATACTTCGTTCGTTTCCTGTGAGGTTATGCCAGAATTTGATGACCAGGTCGAAATTGATGTGCGTACAGAAGATTTGAAGATCGACACCTACCGTTCCAGCGGCGCGGGTGGCCAGCATGTCAATACGACAGACTCGGCTGTCCGGATTACCCATACGCCGACAAACACGGTCGTGACCTGCCAGTCAGAACGTTCCCAGATTAAAAATAGGGAACAGGCGATGAAAATGCTGAAAGCGAAGCTATATCAGCTGGAAATCGAAAAACAACAGCAGGAACTGGATGAGATCCGTGGAGAGCAGAAAGAAATCGGCTGGGGAAGCCAGATTCGTTCCTATGTTTTTCACCCATATTCTATGGTAAAAGACCATCGTACGAACCTGGATATTGGGAATACGCAGGGAGTTATGGATGGCGATATTGATCCATTCATCAATGCCTACCTGCGTTCCCAAATGAATTAATGACTGCCTGGACCTTGCTCACATAAGAAGAGCGGGGTCTTATTTTTGTCTTAGAACCAGGTTTTTCCCAGTTAAATAGTGAAAAATACGAGGATTCCACTTACAATGAAAGAAGTAATTTCAAAAGAAAGGAGGGGCTGTGTGATGTCAGAAGATAAAGAAAGGTTTCGGATTGCCCACCGGGAAGCATGGATTGGAGTCGGTCTGGCTGTATTCAACTTTATTTGGTGGTTTGGTTTTGCCTATGGTTTAGGCGGTGCTTCTCCAGCATCCTACGATTACATATTTGGCCTGCCATCCTGGTTTTTCTTTAGCTGCGTGTTAGGATTTATCATCATGGCCGTTCTCGTCATACTTGTGGTGAAGTTCTGGTTTGTAGAGGTCCCGTTTGAGGAAGAAGGGGGAGAAGATTCATGAATTGGTCTGTAGTAATCCCTCTGATGCTGTTCCTTCTATTGATTTTCGTTATTGGTTTTTGGGCAAGCAAACATATAAGAACAACCAATACCTCCTTTTTATCGGAATATTTTCTTGGGGGAAGACAATTAGGTGGTTTAATTCTGGCCATGACCATGATTGCCACTTATGGAAGTGCCAGCAGTTTTATCGGTGGGCCTGGAGTTGCGTATACGGAAGGGCTGGGATGGGTGCTGCTTGCCATGTCTCAAGTAGTCACCGGATATTTTGTATTAATGGTGCTGGGAAAGAAATTCGCCATCATGAGCCGGCGCTATAAAGCCGTTACACTGATTGATTTCCTGAAAGGGCGCTATCAGAGTATGTGGGTGGTGCTGGTTTCCGCATTCAGTATTATCATATTTTTATTTTCAGCCATGGCAGCTCAATGGGTAGGAGGCGCCCGGCTGATTGAATCGCTGACCGGTCTCAGTTACATATCTGCCCTCTTCATATTCGCGCTGTCCGTGCTAGTTTATGTTATTCTTGGAGGTTTTCGTGCAGTTGCTTTAACAGACACTGTCCAGGGAATCGTCATGCTGTTCGGAACCCTAATACTTTTGGTTGCAACCATCGTTGCAGGTGGTGGTATTGATAATATAATGGCTGACCTTCAGGCAGAAAACCCGAACCTGATTACACCCTATGGGGCTGAAGGTTCACTATCAGCAAGCTATGTTTCATCTTTCTGGATATTGGTCGGAGTAGGGGTCGTAGGACTTCCCCATGTCACCGTAAGGGCGATGTCCTATAAAAATTCCAAGGCTATGCATAGAGCTTTGATTATCGGTACAGTGGTGGTAGGTTTCATCATGTTGAATATGCATTTGATTGGTGTATTTGCCCGCCCCATCCTGCCTGGCATCGAGGTAGGGGATAAAGTAATGCCATTGATTGCTCTGGAAGTACTGCCAGCCTGGCTGGCCGGAGTTGTCCTTGCTGCTCCCATGGCAGCCATCATGTCGACGGTTGACTCGCTTTTACTGGTGGTCAGTTCAGCTGTCGTAAAAGATGTCTATTTAAATTATATCGAGCCGAAAGCTACATATAAAAAAGTGAGAAAGCTCAGTTTTTCGATAACAGCTATCCTGGGAATACTGGTGTTTTTGATGGCGCTTGATCCGCCAGAATTACTTATTTGGCTGAACTTATTTGCATTCGGTGGATTGGAGGCAGCTTTTATCTGGCCGGTAGTTTTAGGACTTTATTGGAAAACAGGAAATAAATATGGTGCACTCGCTTCTATGCTGATCGGTATTTTTTCCTATATAATATTCCACCTCTACTTGCCGAACCTTTTCGATATGCACACCGTTGTGATGCCTGTATTACTTTCCTTGGGAGGTTACGTTGTTGTGAGTATCGCAACCAGTTCACGTACTACTGTTCCTGAATAAAACACCGGAGAATCGCTTTTAGTGTTTTTTAGTTTTATTAAGTCTTCAATTAAAGCTCCCTTTAATTGAAGACTCAGTTTCGAGATATGTTGTTTCCGTTACGGTAGTAACGGTTTAGAGGTCCGGGAAATTACTCGCTTTCCATGGGCGTACGGTGAGCTTCCTCGGGCTACAGCCCTGCGGGATCTCACCATGTACTATCCTCCCATTGGAGTCTCGCAATTTCCCGGCCCTCCTTGCGTTTATGGGAGTAACGGAAACATCGGTATTTCTTTAAACAAAGAGTGAGCGACGAGCTACACATGAAATATGAGCTGAAAACCGCGTCTTTGTTCAAATATCCATTAAAAGTAGAAGACACCTTCAAATATGGCAGGGGTTCGTTGCTCTCATTCTTCGGATGGGGTGGTTGGGAAACTGCGAGACTCCCGTGGGAGAAAGATCTAGGCGAGATCCCACAGGGCGACAGCCCGAGGAAGCTCGCCAGTTCCCCCACAGGAAAGCGAGTAGTTTCCCAGCCGCCCCAGACACTTTTATGGTAAAGAACCCTGGATATCTCGAAATCAAGTCTTCGACTTTTCGCCCTATAGTTGAATAAGCAACTTATAATATTACTTCACCGTGTTAATGCGTTATTTTGTTGTCGTTTACACCTTCAGAATCCAGTGTTATACTCCTATCTCGTGAGCTAAAGATAATAGAGAAACGAAGGATCGTTACTTCGCAGAATTCGACATACTAGAGGTGGAAAAAATGATGATGATGGCCAAACGGTATCGGAGGGAGCCGATGCCTGAAATGCTCCGGCATGTTTTAGAATACAGTTTCGTAATCATAGGTTCATTTTTCGTAGCGCTGGCTTTTAACGTCTTCTTACTGCCCAATAACATTGCATCCGGTGGAGTTGCCGGAATTAGTACCATTACTAAAGGAGTTTTTGGATGGGAGCCAGGACTTGTCCAGGGTCTGCTTAATGTCCCGTTATTCATTACCGGAGTTATTATACTAGGGAAGAACTTTGGAATAAAATCATTCATTGGGACTTTGATTCTTCCGTTGTTTGTTTATATGACTAGTGGATTATCACCAGCAACACCAAACCCTTTATTAGGTGCAATATTTGGAGGAATGGGTGTCGGTCTCGGTCTTGGTATTGTATTCAGGGGTCGTGCCTCGACTGGTGGCATCGACTTGGCTGCACAGATCCTCCATAAATATACGCACCTTCCTTTGGGAGTAAGTTTGGCGTTATTAGATGGAATGATCGTTATAACTTCAGCAGTTGTTTTCTCTTTGGAAGCAGGATTATATGCACTTATCGGTTTATTTGCGACAAGTCGTACTATTGATTTTGTCCAGGTTGGATTGAATACATCGAAAAATGTCATGATCATTTCCGACCAGGTCGAAGAAATCCGTCAGGCTATTTTAAATGAAATAGACCGTGGTGTTACCGTACTGGATGGATCAGGTGGATATACGGAACAAAGTCGTAAAGTGGTCATGTGTGTTGTCCAGCAGAACGAATTCATTAAATTGACACAAACGGTTAAAATGATTGATTCCGAGGCTTTTGTAGTGGCAATGAATGCCACTGAGGTATTGGGCAAGGGTTTTAAAACTTCCTGAATTGGTTATAATATCCTTGATGGTGTATTCGCTATCATAAACTACTTCGATTGGGGGAGTAACGAAATGAAAAAAGCGTTAATGGCTGTACTGTTCGGTTCAGCGCTTGTGCTCGGTGCCTGCGGTGGCGGCGGAGATGAAGGTGCTGAAGAAAATGGCGGCGGAGATGCCGGCACAGAAGAAAGCGGCGGTGGCGAAGTCGATGTTGCAGCAGCTGAACAAGCTTATCAAGAAAGTTGTGCCAGCTGTCATGGTGGCGATCTCTCAGGAGGTGCCGGTCCAGCTCTAGACAGTATTGGATCCAAATACTCTGAGGATGAAATTCTTGACATCATCAAGAATGGTAAAGGCTCTATGCCTGCCGAGCAAGCTACTGGTGAAGATGCAGAAATGATTGCCGGCTGGTTGGCTACACAAGAGTAATTGTAAAGAACGTAATACTTAACAAAAAAACTTGGGCATTGCTTGCTCAAGTTTTTTTGTGTACTAAGAAATCTAACCTTGTTAAAGGATTATTATGAAGTGGTTTCAAGGTATGTCAATAAATCTGTATTTATAAGGGATTTTGCGTAAGGATTTATGTCGAGTTATGATGATTATTGCAATTTAATTAAATGATATAAGCTTTTGAAATGAAAATGTAATAATTTTGTGTCATAAAAAGGCGAATCGTGATGTTATAATATTTATGGTATTCCAGCAGAGTTCAGTTTTGGTAAATTCTTGGAAGAGCACCAGGAGAATTACAACAAGGAAATTAAAGGTGATTTATTTATGATAGAGATGCAATCTGTATATAAGACCTATCCCAATGGGGTTACGGCCTTAAATGGTATAGATGTACATATTGAACAAGGCGAATTTGTGTATGTAGTGGGGCCGAGCGGAGCAGGTAAGTCTACATTTACCCGCTTGATGTTCCGGGAAGAAAAACCCACAAAAGGCACCGTATTGGTAAATGGTATTAACCTTTCCAGCCTAAAGGAGCGCAAAATCCCAAAACTCCGCCGCCAAATCGGTGTAGTTTATCAGGATTTCCGTCTGCTTCCAAGACTATCAGTCTATGAAAACATCGCATTCGCGTTGGAAGTGATTGAAGAGTCTCCTAAAAACATCAAGAAACGAGTGATGGAAGTTTTAGATCAAGTCCGTCTGAAAAATAAAGCCCGCTTTATTCCGGACGAGCTGTCTGGGGGCGAACAGCAGCGGGTTTCGATAGCCAGAGCTATCGTCAATCATCCGAAACTGCTGATAGCAGATGAACCGACAGGAAATCTTGACCCTGATACATCATGGGAAATAATGAGCATCTTAGAAGAAATCAACGCTGCAGGCACAACTGTCGTGATGGCCACTCACAGTAAAGACATTGTCGATAAAATGAGAAAACGGGTCATCGCCATTGAAGATGGTTTGGTTGCGCGTGATGAGCACCGAGGTGAATACGGTTATGAAGCTTAGGACAATCAGCAGGCATTTTCGTGAAGGCAGTAAGAGTGTATGGCGAAACGGCTGGATGACCGTTTCATCTGTGGGAGCTGTGACTACCACCCTGTTATTGGTCGGAGTGTTTCTGGCCATCATGCTGAATCTGAATCAGATTACACAGGAAGTCGAGAAGGATGTAGAAATTAAAGTTCTGCTCGATCGGACAGTTGAAGATGAAAGCGAAATTGATAGAGTGGAAGAAAAAATAAAGTCAATTTCAGATGTCGGTACCGTAGAGTTTTCATCTAAAGAGCAAGAATTGGAGCGCCTGGTTGAAAGTATGGGCGATGAAGGTAAAGCATTCGAGTTGTTTGACCAAAGCAACCCTTTAAAAGATGCATTTGTAGTTAAACCGGCAGATGCAACCAATACGATGGCAATTGCCGATGACCTTAAAGGAATCGAAGGGGTATCTGAGGTCAACTATGGCCGGGAAATCGTACAAAGGCTTCTGCAATTCAACGACTATGCACGTACCATCGGTTTAGCATTAATTGTTGCGCTAGTCTTGACCGCCGTATTTTTGATTTCCAATACCATTAAAATTACAATCATTGCCCGGAAAAAGGAAATTGGCATTATGAAACTGGTGGGTGCAACAAACGGATTCATCCGCTGGCCATTTTTCATAGAAGGTATGCTGCTGGGAATTTTAGGGTCGATTATTCCTATTGCGGCAGTAGTATCAGGTTATTATTACTTATACTACAATTTGAGGGATAAAATTCAATTCGAATTTATCCAGTTGCTTCCATTCGACCCATTTGCATGGCAGCTTTCCCTGCTGATTCTCGGTATCGGAGTCATCATCGGAATCTGGGGAAGCGTGATGAGTGTACGAAAATTCTTGAGAGTCTAGTGATAAAGTTACCCGGTGTGACAGAGAGAAAAACATGTTTCAAAAAATGGGGAGGAACTACGAGATGAAGAAGTTTTTCACTGTACTTACTACAGTAATGGTTACAGCAACTACTTTTTTCTCAGCAGGAGAGGTATTCGCTAACGAAGAACTTGATGAAATTAAGAAAGAACTAAACCAGTTAGAACAGGAAAAAGGGAAAATCGATTCAGATAAAAATTCCATAACAAGTGAAAAGAATGAAACGGAAAGTAAAATTGATAAGAATTTGTCCAAACAAGCAGACACGGAAGAGCAGATTGCTGCTTTGGATCGAAAACTATCAAAAACTCAGGAAAAGCTGGATGCTAAACAAGCTGAAATTAAAAAGACAGAAGAAGAAATTGCACAATTGAAGAAAGAAATCGAAGCTTTGAAAGAACGAATTGCAAAGCGTGAAGAAGTGTTGACAGACCGTTTGAAATCACTGCAAAGCAACGGTGGAAATGTGAGCTATTTGGAAGTGCTTTTAGGAGCACAGGATTTCGGTGATTTCCTGGACAGGGCTACTGCAGTAACTACCATTATGGATCAGGATAAAAACATCATGGATACCCATATTGCAGAAAAGAAAGAGTTAGAAGAAAAGAAGCAGCAAGTAGAAGAAAAAATGGCCGAACTAAAAGCACAGAAAAAAGAATTGGAAGATTTAAAAGCACAGTTAGACAGCCAGAAGAAAGAAAAGAAAGAACTTCTGAAGAAGCTTGAAGAACAGCATGATGAACTGCATGAACACAAAATGTCTCTGGAAGAGGAAGAAAAAGTATTGAGAGACCAGGCAGCTGCAGTTGAAAAGGCAATGCAGCAGGCTAATCAACAGAAAACCGAGATCGAGAAAGAAATTGAACGCCAAAAAGAATTAGAACGCCAGGCGCGCTTGAAAAAGGAAAAAGAAAAAGAAGAAGCTGCTCGTAAAGAGCGCGAGCGTTTAGAAGCTTTGAAAGCACAGGAAGAAAAGAGCCAACCGAAACAGACATCAACTAGCAGCAGCTCCAGTAGTAATCTTAGCTCCGGTGGCAGCGGAATTTTCGCTTGGCCGGCAGCTGGTCGTTTGAGTTCTGGCTATGGAAAGCGAAGTTTAGGCGATCATAAAGGAATTGATATTGCGAATGCTACCGGTACACCGATTAAAGCCGCTGCAGCAGGAACAGTAACCCGTTCTGCTTATTCAAGCAGTTATGGACACGTTGTATATATTTATCATCCGCAGTATAATAAGAGTACCGTATATGCACACTTGTCTAAACGTTCTGTTTCACTTGGTCAGTCTGTAAGTAACGGTCAACGCATAGGTGATATGGGTAATACGGGAAGGTCTTTCGGCAGCCACTTACATTTCGAAGTACACAATGGTCAGTGGAGTCAAAATGGCGGAATCAACCCTATGCCATATCTTAAGTAATTACTTGGTATTTACGGGACAAGCAGACCATAAACTATAATAGAAAAGGCATCGCACATTTTCGGTGTGATGCCTTTTTCTGCAATTGACAGCCGGCTCCATGGAACTCTAAGGATAGAAGGGTGAAGGTGATGAATTTAAAAAAGAGTCATATTGTGATTTTGCTGGTAGCAGCCTTACTGCTTGGAGCTGCCGGCTCGTATTTTGGCATCCAGCTTGCCCAATCAGAACCTGATACAGGGTCAGAATCCGAGCAAAAGGTTGAGCGATTTGCTGACTTAAGTGAAAGTGAACAAAAAAAACTGTTAGAGAATTTTGCAGCAGGCAGCGACAGCAACAATGCCTCTGGTGATATGAAAAAGGTTGAGCAGGCTTACAATGTCATCAAAGAGAATTATGTGGAGGAAGTCGATGATAAACAGCTGATGGAAGGTGCTATCCAGGGTATGCTTGAAACACTGGATGATCCGTATAGTGTATATATGGATAAAGAAACAATGGAGCAATTCGATCAATCCATTGAGTCCTCATTTGAAGGAATTGGCGCTGAAGTCAGTATGGTCGACGGGAAGGTGACCATTGTCGGACCGATTAAGGGATCCCCTGCTGAGGAAGCGGGCCTGAAACCAAATGACCAGATTCTTGCTGTCGACGGTGAAAGTGTGGAAGGGCTGGATCTGTATGAGACTGTTCTACAAATCCGTGGGGAGAAAGGTACAGAAGTCACTCTGACAATCCAGCGCCCAGGCGTATCGGATTCATTGTCCATCGATATTGTACGTGATGATATACCGTTAGAAACGGTGTATTCGGAAATTAAAGAAAAGGATGGTAAGAAAGCTGGGGTTATTGAGATCACCTCTTTTTCAGAAAAAACATCGGACGAATTTAAAGAAGCATTGAATGAATTAGAGAGTAAAGGCATGGAAGGATTGGTCATCGATGTCCGAGGCAATCCAGGCGGTTTATTTACCGATGTACAGGAAATTTTACAGAACTTTATTCCTGAAGATGTTCCATACGTACAAGTAGAAGATAAAAATGGAGAAAAAGAGCGTTATTTCTCTAAAATGAAAGATAAAAAAGATTACCCGGTTACGGTACTTATGGATGAAGGTAGTGCTTCTGCTTCTGAAATATTGGCTGCTGCCATGCAGGAAGCAGGTGGGTATGAACTGGTCGGTGAGAACACATTCGGAAAAGGTACCGTTCAACAAGCTATTCCGATGGGGGATGGCAGCACTATAAAAATTACATTATACAAGTGGTTGACGCCTGACGGCAATTGGATACATGAGAAGGGTGTCCAACCTACTGTGAAAGTAAAACAACCCGCTTATTTCTACACCAATCCAGTAGAGATAGAAGAGCCTTTGGAGTATGATCAAAACAACGACAAAATAAAAAATATCCAGATAATGCTTGATGGACTGGGTTATGATGTGGAACGCTCCGATGGTTATTTTGATAAGAAAACAGAGGAAGCAGTAAAGCAATTTCAGGAAGACGAAAACCTGAAAGTGACTGGAGCCATTGATCAAAAAACCGGCGGGTCAATCGAAGCAAAAATTGTGGAACTCATACAAGATGGTAAGAATGATAAACAAATGGAAAAAGCGCTGGACGTTTTATTCCAGCAGTAAAGCAGGATTTAGCGAGTGGATAGCGAATTATATCCGTAGTCAGTGACTGCGGATATTTTTTTTGCTGCCTAAGCAAGTTTGTATTAAAGATAAGGACTTGGCTACAAGCCAAGTTTTCTATCGAAGGAGGTTATAAAAGGTGGGAGGATGGCTTCAGGAAATTACACAAATACCAGGACGACTAATGATGCAGCCGCTTCTTTATTGGTTTATCCTGTTGGGTCTAATTGTTTCCTTTAAGAGAGTCAGAAAGGAAAGAGACATGTTCGGTATTCGTATTTTTGATGTCTTTGCAGAAACGAAAGGGACATGGGTAACAGGGTTCCTTACCGGGATTACCTTGTCACTAGTGATGGTAGGAGCAGGTATTGTCATTCCATTTCCAGTCATTTTATTGTTAAGTGCCCTCATACTTTTGATGAGCCTGATATTACGTTTAAACGTGCTGTCTGCCGCTTATACACTCACTGTAGGATATGGAATTATTTTTCTTTTACAAAATATTTCTGTTTCTTTTATACCTGAGGAATGGCAGCAAGCGATCTCCGACGTATCGCTTACCAGTATAACGGTAATCATGGCGGGGGTATTATTCCTGGAAGCGATATGGGTACTCCGGCTGAACCACAAGGAGACATTTCCAGAGCTGGTGGCAGGATCCCGGGGAAAGTGGATCGGCCAGCACCGGTTGAAAAAGCTGGGGATGATGCCTATATTTGTTTTGATACCAGGCGGTGCCATTACCCCCTTTATGACTTGGTGGCCATTACTCGATATAGGAGGCGGCAGTTATGGATTGATGGTGGTACCTTTTCTGAGTGGTTTTGACGTAGTAACAAAAGGTCACCATCCTGTCACTGCTGCAAAAAAGCTGGGAAGCGGTTTGTTTTTACTGGCGTTCCTTGTCACAACAGTTGCGATAGTCAGTTATTGGTGGGAATTCTTATCCATAGCTGCAGTCGGCCTAGCTGTCGTAGGAAAGTTATTTATTCATACGTTGTATCGCGTTCGTGATAAAAAAGCTCCTTATTTTTCGGCGAATGATCAGGGGCTGACGGTATTAGGAATTATCAAAAACAGTCCAGCCGAACAGATGGGAATAGGTGTCGGAGACCTTATCGAACGTGTAAATCAGGTGAAAGTGACCAATGAAGAAGAGTTCTACCACGCCATGAACGTTAACCGCGCCTTATGTAAAATGGAAATACGTGATCAACATGGTGAAATTCGCTTTACCCAACGAGCGATTTATCAGCACGATCCCTATGACCTGGGGTTGCTTTTCGTCAAAGCGGATGTAAGAAAAAAAGCCGTCTCCCATTAATTCAACATTCCTTTTTGGCACGAAGGAAAGCGATCCGTCTCCCAGCCAGTCCCACCTCATTTAACGATATGGAACAAAACGAATAGTTGTAAATACGGATTATGAAATAAACTTGTATATGTAAAAACTTAGAGGAGATATTGTTCCTCTAAGTTTTTTAGTTTTTCTACATAGTAAACCTGCACATTTTCTGCAAAATAAACGATTACTCTATAACAAGAGGAGGACAGCTATGTATGAATTATTAAACTGGATCAGCAGAGTAGTGATGGAGCCGGTCATTCAGTTGTCTTACAGCGTACAAGAATGGCCATTGTTATATGCGTTGATGCTGGGACTGGTCGGTGTAGCTGCACCGTGCCAATTAACAAGTAATATAGGTGCAATGACCGTTTACGGAAACCAATCGCTTCGCACAAAAATACCGTGGGGACATATTGGGATGTTCCTGTTAGGAAAAATCATCGTTTTCTCTGTGTTAGGGTTCCTTTTTTGGTGGCTGGGCAGGGATATCTTCCAGGAACTCCAGGTTATGTTCCCTTGGATGAGGAAAGCGATTGGGCCTTTGTTGGTTTTAATCGGCGTATTTTTAATAGGATGGATAAAATTCCGCAAAACGATTACTTTATTTAAAGTTCCAGACCGTTTGATGTCGAATCCATCACCGTGGGGAAGTTTTTTTTTAGGTGCAGGCTTTACGTTAGCTTTTTGTCCTACGATGTTCGTATTGTTTTTCCTTACGTTGATGCCGATTGTAGTGGCGACCTCTTATGGGGCAATCATGCCAACAGTTTTCGGGTTAGGGACTTCGATACCCTTGCTGCTGTTTATTGGATTAATTGCTTATTTTGGTTTAAGTGGTAACCTGTTAAGAAAAGGACGGCGTGCCGGAGCAATTGTCCAAAGGGTAGCTGGTATCCTTTTAATCCTTGTGGGACTCTTAGATACATTGACTTACTGGTAAATGAATGAATTGAGGCTGGTATTATGCTGAATAAATTATCCTGGAAAGTCGCATCGATATTTTTTATATTTATTGTGATTGTGGAAGTATTGCTCTTTTCTGTCCTCTATACGAATCTTGTCTCTGATCAAGTGGATGAGGTATTGGACGGGCTGCTCGCACGCGGGAATAGCCACCGGGATGTACTGGAGAAAAGCTTCGATGATGTTACTTTGAATCATGTAGCATTGATGGAAACAGAGGCCGCTACAGATGTCATCATCACTAATAATGAAGGGAAAATCCTCTCTAAATCTACAGCTGCCACAGATGAAATCACTCATTTGATTAAAGACAATGATTATCAGAATACAGGGCACATTGGAAGAGTCATTGAAGAAAAGTGGAGATCTGCACCGTATATTGCTACATTGTCTCCGATTGTCGTTGAAGGAAAAATGATGGGGCATGTTTATATGTTTTCACCTTCTGATTCTGTCCAGCAAGTAGTGCATGAGCTGACCAGACAATTTATCATTATTGGTTTGTTTACCGTTTTATTGACAATCATCACTATATTTATTTTAACCCGCTTTTTGACTTTACCGTTGCTTCATTTGAAACAGACGACCGAGCGAATGAGCATGGGAGAAACTAATATATCACTGGAAATGACAAAAAGAAAAGATGAATTAGGCGAACTTGCTGCCGCGATTCAAACATTAGCCAGAGATTTAGAGCACTTGAAAAATGAACGCAATGACTTTCTTGCTAATATCGCTCATGAATTACGTACACCGCTCACCTATATAAAAGGGTATGCGGATATCGCTTCGAGAAGCAGCTTGACGTCAAAAGACCGGGAGCATTACTTGAACATCATAAAAGAAGAATCTGAACAACTGACAATACTGGTGAAAAACTTGTTTGCCTTGGCTAAAATGGATCAAAATCAATTTTCAATCTTACCAGAACAGGTGAAGTTATGTGACTCTTTGGACAAAGTCATTAATCGTCTGCATCCTGTATTTGAAGAAAAAGAAGTGGGACTGGAGCTGGAATGCCCGGAAGAAGTAGAAGGCTGGGTAGACCCGGAACGTTTTCAGCAGGTCATTCTCAATTTACTGGATAATGCCTTGAAGCATTCAACTGCGGGTGGAACGATTCACGTTAGTTCCAACCAGAAAGAGGGACGTGCAGTTGTGAAAGTAAGGGATGAAGGTAGCGGGATTCCTTCTGAGGAGCTGCCGTTCATTTTTGACCGATTATACCGGGTTGATAAATCTCGCTCGCGGGCGAGTGGTGGCTCGGGATTAGGATTAGCCATTGTGAAAGAAATCATCCGGCTGCATGGTGGGCAAATTAGCGTTGAGAGCAGCCTGGGTAATGGAACAACTTTTATTATAGATCTTCCGGGAGGTGAAAATAATGATTAAAGCTTTATTAGTAGACGACGAACAGAGGATGATCGATCTGATCCGGCTATACCTGGAGCCCGAGGGTTTTCGATGTGACCAGGCAGTATCTGGAGAAGAAGCAGTGGAAAAGGTGAAAATAGGGTCATTTGATATCGTGCTGCTAGATATCATGATGCCAGGAATGAGCGGATGGGAAGTATGTCAATCCATACGGGAAATCTCAGAAGTTCCTATCATTATGGTTACAGCAAGGGAGCAAAAAGAGGATATCGTTAAGGGTTTGAAGCTTGGAGCCGATGATTACATAACCAAGCCATTCGATGCTGATGAACTGATTGCCAGAATGGAAGCTTTGTTGAGAAGAACAGGAGAAGGAAATGCTGTCGAAACAGATGGTTTGATCTGGGATGGAGATAACCACCAGCTAACTTATAAGGGTAAACCTATCAAGTTGACACCGAAAGAGTTCGCGGTTATTGGATACATGATGAATCATCCGAACCGCGTTTATGACCGTCATCAGTTAATCGAACTGATTTGGGGGTTTGATTCCGATACAGAAGGAAGAACAATCGACTCCCACGTCCGTAATATGCGGGAGAAAATAAGGAACTCTGGTTTCCCGATCGATGACTACTTCCAGACGGTTTGGGGAGTAGGGTATAAATGGGTCCAGCCTTCAAAAAGTTAAAAGATTTGTAACATCCTCTCAACCATTTCTCCATAATTAGTGGGTAAAGTAAAAAGTAAGAAAGGAGGGATGGTTGTGAAGCTAAAATTGTTGGCAGGGATAGCTACAGCTGCTTTAGTGTTAGGTTTTGGAAATATCGTACTGGCTGATGGGGACGAGCCGGTACAAGGTGAGGGTTTTTGGCAGGGAAGTTTTGAAGAAATGCTCCCTTTTATGAAACAAATGCACCCAAATTTTGACGATTCTCAATTGGAAGAAATGTATCAGGATTGTCATGGACAAAACGGTCCAGGCAATGGCGATAGAGGTATGATGAACAACTTTTAATCAGGGAGGGGGTATGCTCCCTTCCTCGTGACTCACTCAGATAAAGAAGACAGTTGATGACGCGACTGTCTTTTTTCATAAGGATTTTTTTGATTAGAATAATACCTACCGTGGAATGGGTATACTGTAAAACAGATTTAAAGGAGTGTTAGTTATGATGGGTGGCGGTGGAATGAACGGAGGAATGGGTGGTTTTTTCGGCTTTGGATTTATCTGGATTATTATCATTATCGCAATCATTGCCATTTTTGTATGGATGATGAAACCAGGGTCTAATAACAATACCACTCGTTCCTCATCTGGTAATAAATCACTTGAGACATTGAAAGATAGATTGGCAGGAGGAGAAATTTCAGAAGAAGAATATGATCGCTTAAAACGGAAATTAGAAGAATAAAAGAGAAAGGGGAATCATGATGGCTGATAAGCACGAACATCATACAGAGGATAATCATAAAGAGCATACTCAAGAACATGAGAAAGGTGAACATTCGGCAACCGGTCATCACGAGGCCCATGAAGAACATGATCAGCATGAGCATGGTGGCGGTCACGATCATCACGACCACGACCATGGGGATATGGTTGCTGATTTTAAGAAACGATTTTATATTTCGCTGATTCTGACGATGCCAATCTTGATTCTCTCGCCGATGATTCAGGATTTCATGGGTGTGGATTGGAGATTTCCATTTGATCAATGGATCTTGTTTGGGCTTTCTACTATTGTATTTTTCTATGGTGGCTGGCCTTTCCTGACTGGAGCAGTCAGCGAATTGAAGCAAAAAAATCCAGGTATGATGACATTGATCGGATTAGCTATTTTCGTCGCTTACGGCTACAGTTCATTAGTAGTCTTTGGCTGGAGCGGAAAGAACTTTTTCTGGGAGCTCGCTACATTAATTGATATCATGCTTCTTGGTCATTGGATTGAAATGAGGTCAATTATGGGAGCGTCCAATGCGCTGGAAGAATTGGTCAAGCTGATGCCGAATGAAGCACACAGAGTGAAGGAGAATGGGGAAACAGAAGATATAGCTGTTTCAGACCTGCAAACAGGCGATCACGTATTAGTGAAACCTGGTGAAAAAATACCCGTCGATGGTGTCATTCTTGAAGGGAAATCAGCAATTGATGAGTCTATGCTGACGGGAGAATCGATGCCCGTAGAAAAGAATCCAGATGAAGAGGTTATCGGGGGTGCCGTCAACCAGGAAGGCTCGCTGACGATTGAAGTCAAGAAGACGGGTGATGATACCTATTTATCCCAAGTCATCACATTGGTAAAAGAAGCGCAGGATTCTAAATCAAGAACCCAGGATTTAGCGAACCGTGCAGCGAAATGGCTGTTCTATATTGCGTTGACAGCAGGGTTTGGAACATTGTTCATTTGGCTTGCGCTGGGTTACGCCTTTGACGTGGCATTAGAGCGCATGGTAACGGTCATGGTCATCACTTGTCCACACGCACTTGGACTTGCTGCACCATTGGTTGTTGCCGTCTCGACATCTATTTCTGCTAAAAAAGGCCTGCTGATCAGAAACCGAACCAACTTTGAAGGTGCCCGGGAACTGAATGCTGTTGTTTTTGATAAAACTGGAACTTTGACAAAAGGAGAGTTCGGAGTAACCGATATTATCCCTGCAGGATCCCATCATGAAAATGATGTCCTGCTTTGGGCAGCCAGCGCGGAACAAAACTCCGAGCACCCGTTAGCAGAAGGGGTACTCCATAAAGCAGAGGAACAGGAACTGAAGCTGAAAGAAGTATCAGATTTTGAATCCATGACAGGTAAAGGATTAAAAGGAACAGTAGAAGGAAAAGAAGTACTGGTCGTCAGCCCCGGATATGTCAATGAGCGTTCGTATGAATACGATAAAGACCAATTTAATTCTTTATCTGAAAAAGGGAAGACAGTAGTTTTTGTCCTTGTAGATGATGAGCTTATCGGGATGATCGCTTTAGCTGATATGGTACGTGATTCTGCCAAGGAAGCCGTCGAAAAACTCAAGGAAATGGATATTCATCCAATCATGTTAACAGGAGACAACCAAAAGGTAGCTGATTGGGTAGCGGATCAATTAGGTATTGAGGAGGTTTATGCAGAAGTACTTCCTCACAATAAATCGGATCAAATCAAAAAGATCCAGCAGAAAGGCTGGAAAGTGGCAATGACAGGAGATGGGGTCAACGATGCCCCGGCACTTGCTACAGCCGACTTAGGGATTGCAATCGGCAGCGGAACCGATGTTGCGATGGAAACAGCTGATGTCGTCCTTGTGAAAAGTAATCCTAAAGATGTTGTCAGTATCATGGATCTCTCGAAGAAGACGTACCGGAAGATGCTGCAAAACTTATGGTGGGCAGCAGGTTACAATATAGTTGCCATCCCGCTTGCCGCCGGGGCACTGGCATTCATGGGCTTGTTATTGAGCCCGGCTGTCGGGGCGGTTCTGATGAGCCTCAGCACTGTCATCGTTGCTATTAATGCCAAACTATTGAAAGCTTGATCGATATCACTAGGCTGTGAGAGGTGAGTTCATCCAAAGCCTTTCCTATTTTCTTTATGAAATATGCACGATAAGGAATGATAACGATAGTTGATTACGAAGGCGTATATTCTCCTTTTGAATTAGGCGGGGAAAATGACAATCACCCACAATAAGGGTAGCTAATCGCTATATTGATTTTAAATGAAAAAGCTGAGCTGTACTCGACATTTGAAGGCAGCTCAGCTTTCATTTATTCATTCTCATTTTTATCAGGTGAGAGGATCAGGCGTCGCATGATTGAAGACATTAAGTAATCTTCTTTCACCACTTTTAAACCTGCCTGCTTAATATTGTCCATTGTTTTCCGATTGATATTGGCTCCGACGATATGGAGTCCGATTGGGTTCAGCACATCCATTGCTTTGCCTATCATTTCATTATCACTGCGCATATGTTCCAGCATGATGATTTTCCCCTTAGGCTTCGTCACCCGGCGTATTTCCTTTAAACCCTGGATTGGATCAGGGACAGAACAAAAGACACAGGTGGAGACCACCGTATCAAATGTATTATCAGCGAAATCCATTTGCTGGGCATCCATTTCCACAAGCTCAAACGAGGGAGGCAGATTATCTGCTTTTTCACGAGCTTTTTTTAACATCATGGGGCTGAAGTCAATCCCTGTGACTTCCACGTGATCTGGATAGTATTTAAGGTTAGCTCCAGTTCCAACGCCTACTTCTAACACTTTTCCACTCGCATGTTCCAACAGTTCTTTCCGCCATGTCTCCCGAATCATCCGATCCATCATATCAAATACACCAGAAATGCGGTTGTACCTTCGTTTAATCGTAGTTGTTTGCTTATTATCCATTATAAAAATTCCCCCTTTATAAGTACACTTCTTGATTAAGGCTAGTGGAATTATATGTAGTTTTGATAATGTGATGTATTTATATGATTTCTACCATGGGAAAAGCAAAAGAGCTGGCACAAGGCCAACTCTTTTATCATGGTTATTGAGTAACTTCACCATTCCATTCTTGCATGCCTCCGTCCAGCGTCTTTGCCTGGTAACCTTGTTCATTCAATAGGTCAGCGGCCTGGTCACTTCTTTTTCCGGAAGCACAAACGGTGATATACTCTTTATTTTGATTTAACTCATCCATCTTGTTTTCTACTTCATCTAATGGGATGTGAATGGCACCAGGAATCATACCTGCTTCCACTTCTTCTTCTGTCCGTACATCAAGCACCTCCACATCGTCCTGTTGACGTTTCTCTTCAGCTTCTGTCGGTTGTACTTTTGCTGCCATTTACAATACCTCCTTATCTAAGATGAAATATCTTGATATATAATAGGTATACCTCTTCGGGTAAAAAGAGAAACGTATTTTTATATGACATTTATATTACTCCGAAATCGTTTTACCTTGATCAAGAACCTGCTTCCAGTTCTCTCCCCCGTCTGTAGAGATGAAGGCATGATCTGTCTCCCCGTCACTGGAAAGAAGGGTGATTTCGTCTTCATTATCTGGATTTTTTACCACGTATAAGATGGCTTGGTTTCCGATTTCAGGCAAGGACAATGTTTCGGTTGTCGTATCTTTCAAGTTAATAGACTTCAGTTTGGGCTCAGAGGAATACGTCGCAAAGTATAAACGTTCTTCTTCAAAATATAATGCAGTACCCTGGATATTTTCTTGGACAGGTTCAAAAGTCTGTCCCCCGTCTTTACTGAGGTATATTCCATTTTGAGTAGAGGCAGCAACGACATTTTCATCTGTTGGGTGAACCGCCAAAGCGAACGGACTTGTGCTTATACCGGCAGCCTCAATGGCTTCCCACGTTTCACCATCATCAAGACTCCGATAGAAGCCAGCATCCAATTCAGAATTGGGCTGGATATTCATCAGGTAAACGGCGTGGTTTTTATAACCGACTCCCATCGTATGAAAATCACTTTCTCCTTCAAAGCCTAAATCTTCCAAGGTTTGACCGCCATCCGTGCTTCTCTTCAATCCAAGCGGGTTAGGAAGGTCGGAGTCTTCACCGGGATGCCCTGATGTGTAAAAGCCATTATCCACCGCTGTGAAACCCATATAATCATTAAATTGTTCTTTTGTTTCCAGCCAATCGCCATCTTGATAAAATTTCAGTCCGCTATGGGTGGCGAACGCCGTGCCGGTATCAGGTTGTATGTAGCCGATCCCATGAACATGATTGACAGTTCCCTCAAAAGACTGTAGGAAGGCAGATAGATCGCCAGTTTTCTCCTGGTTTTCCTGTTTGTCTGTTTTTTCTGTGTTCTCGTTCTGTGTTTCTGCATCTGGCTGGCTTTCCTCATTTTGACTGCATCCAGTCATGATAATTGCTGTGCTGATACTTGTTATAAGAATTAATTTTTTAATCATAAGAGCTCCTCCATGAAAAAACTTGACTGTCACCAAATTCTTATAGCGAAAGCCTTAGTTTTTATTTTACTTTATAACTTTGACAATTTTAATCTTTCTTAAGGAATAAAAAGATTCATACAGGGTAAATATAACTGGTTTATATCGAGATTTTGTGCAGAAAGAAAAAGTTTGCGCTATTAAGGAAGCTTCCTGCATCTTCCTTTTTCAATTAAGGAATCTTCGTTTATAATCAAGAAAGGAAAAAGTCAGACAACTATTAGACATGCTGGAGGAAACAAGATGATGAAACGGATTAAGGTTATATCAATGATTGTCCTATTACTGTCTGCCTTTACTCCACAGGCAGGTTTTGCAGAAAAAAGCGAAAACTTATCCATCCAAAGTGAGGCTGCTATTTTGATAGATGGGGAGAGCGGCCAAGTATTATATGAAAAAAATAGTGAAAAGAAGATGTACCCGGCAAGTATTACAAAAATCCTTACAGGTATCATTGCTATTGAACAAGGAAACCTGGAGGATAAAGTAATTATTAGTGAAGAGGCGAGAAATGCAGAAGGCACCAGGGTATATTTAAAAGAAGGAGAAGAAGTGCCGCTTAAGAAATTAGTTCAGGGACTGTTGATGAATTCAGGGAACGACGCAGGGGTGGCAATTGCAGAACACCTGGCAGGCAGTGTAGAAAACTTTACACAAGTGATGAATACTTTTGCTGAAGAAAAAACTGGCGCGAAGGATTCCAACTTCACTAATCCGCATGGGCTTTATGATGATAACCACTACGTTACGGCAGAGGATATGGCGAAGATCACAAAATACGCGATGAAAAATGAGACGTTTAAGGAAATTGTGGGCACAAAGGAGTTAGATTGGAAAGGCGAAGAATGGGAGACAACCATCATCAATCATAATCGTCTGCTCTGGAGATATGATGATGCTACCGGAGTAAAAACCGGCTGGGTTTCTAAATCAGGCCATACGCTGGTAGGATCCGCTGAACGTGATGGGATGGAATTAATCGCTGTAGTGCTGAAAGCAAACAATGCAGAACATGCTTATACGGAAGCCGGAAAATTATTTGACTATGGCTTTGAAAATTATGAAACTTCTTCCATTCCTGCTGGAAAGACATATAAGTCGAATGGAGAAGAGTATGAATTGCCAGAAACGCTGGCATATACTAAAGAAAATAATTCCGAGATTACGGAACAAGTAACAAGAAAGGGCTATTTATTAATTGAGTCTGACGATGAAATTCTGACGTCAGGTAAATTGGAAGTAGTACAAGCTTCAAATGGAGGGCCTGTAAAATTGGAAGAAAATGGTTCGGAAGATAATTCTTCCTGGAAGGATGCTATATTCCAGTGGTTTGCCAGTCTCTTTCCTTCAAAATAAACACAAAAAAGCTGTCATGAGAAAAGCGATAAACTTTTCACTGACAGCTTTTTTCATACTTTAAGAATGTTTAACTTTGTAAAAGGGTTAAAGTATAATAAACATTTAGGGATTTCGCCATAAGGACTTGGCGATAAGCCAAGTGTTTTTAAGTTATTGTATTATGCAATCAGCTTTTCACATTCATCTGCACACTTACGGCAAGCTTCAGCACATTTCTGGCAATGGTCGTGATCATGCTTCGCGCATTCCTCACCACAGTCACGGCATGCTTTGGCACATAATCAGGCAAGCTCTTGAACATAAGGGGTGTCACGGGTCAAGGATTGTTCGAACAGAGAGCAAATATCAGCACATTCTCGGTCAAGACGAATACATTCGGCCATTTCCTTCACGTGTTCTTCTCCTAGACAGGAAATGTAGCAATGGTTACATGACTCCATACATTCGTGCAACGTTTCTATTACTGTCGAATACTTTTCATGACTCATACAATTACCTCCTTTAGTATGTTACGTAGATAAAATAACCAGTTTCGAAAAAAATAAACAGGATTTCTGACAATTAAGAAAAAAGTTATATGTATTAAATAAGTAGAAAGTTGGTAGCTTATGCAAATGAAAAAAGCGGGAGAATGGTGTGAAATCATTGTCCCGGAAGAATGGAAAAACAAAAAGATCGAACAAATTTTAAAAGAAGATTTAAAGACTCCTAAAAAATTGCTCCATCAGTTACGGATGAATAAAGATGTAACAGTTCACGGTGAAACGGTGTCATGGTCAAGGGAACTTAAACGGGGAGATATCCTTCAAATACGACTGTTTCAAGAAGAAGAGTATGGGATTGTGCTGGACAACTCAGAGCTGGATGTCTTATTTGAAGATAATCATCTGCTTGTCGTGAATAAACCGGCGGGTATAGATACCCACCCGAATGAACATGGACAAACAGGGACCCTTGCGAATCGAGTAGCTTTTTATTTTCAGGAAAATAGGGTACTGACTAAGGTAAGGCATATTCATCGGCTGGATCGAGAAACGTCAGGTGCCGTGCTGTTTGCCAAGCATGCCTTGGCTGGAGCCACAATGGATCGTTATCTGGAGCAAAGAAAAATCAGCCGCACGTATCTTGCCATGGTACATGGGGAGATTAAACACAGAGAAGGAATGATAGACAAGCCGATAGGCAAAGATCGTCATCATCCGACAAGAAGACGAGTTTCACCAGGTGGTCAAAAGGCTGTGACTGAGTTTAAAGTTGTCAACTATGATACCCAGCAAAATGCCAGCCTTGTGAAGCTGAAACTTTACACTGGAAGGACGCATCAGATCCGTGTACATATGAGTCATATTGGTCACCCTGTTGCAGGAGATCGGCTGTATGGCAAAAAGAATGATGGTTATGATCGACAGGCGCTGCATGCGGCAAAAATATCTTTCCCCCATCCGATTACAGGGGAACAACTGACCAGTGTGGCACCCAGTGATGATTTGCCATTAATTTTACAAAAGGAAATTGATCGAATGACAGCTGATAATAGGAGGGATTAATAGATGAAATATGTCATTATAGGTGGAGATGCAGCCGGGATGAGTGCAGCCATGCAAATTGTACGGAACAGTGATGACCACGAAATCGTTACCCTTGAGAGGGGGAGCATTTATTCTTATGGACAGTGTGGATTGCCATATGCTATTAGCGGTGAAGTGGATTCGACTGATGATTTGATCGCCAGAACTCCGGAGACATTCCGGGAAAAGTATGGAATCGATGCAAGAACGAAGCACGAGGTTACCCGTGTTGATTGTGAACAAAAAATAATTCATGGTACCAATCTGGAGACAGATGAACCTTTTCAGGAAAGCTATGATCGATTATTGGTAGCGACCGGGGCCAGTCCTGTGTGTCCACCATGGGAAGGGGTGGAACTGCCGGGAGTTTATCAGTTGAAAACCATCCCTGATGCCGAGAGGATTATGGAGTATATGGGGAAAGAGATTAACAACGTGACGATCATCGGTGGAGGTTATATCGGACTGGAAATGGCAGAAAGCTTTGTCCACCTGAATAAAAATGTAAGAATTATCGAACGTGGAAGCCAGCTGGCTAAAATTTTCGATGAAGATATGGCTGCTCACATCCACGAAGAAGCAAAAAAGCAGCATATTCAATTAAATTTAGAAGAAAATGTCGAAGGGTTCGAGGGGACAGACAAGGTAGAAAAAGTTGTGACAGACAAGGGGTCCTATGACACGGACCTTGTGCTGGTTGCTGTAGGTGTAGCACCGAACACTTCTTTCTTAAGGGGGACTGGCATCTATTTGACTTTTAAGGATGCCATTCAAGTCAACGCTTATATGGAAACGAACATTAAGGATATATATGCGGCAGGTGACTGTGCTACGCAGTTCCACCGGATCAAGAAGAAAGATGACTACATTCCGCTTGGCACCCATGCTAATAAACAAGGCGGGATTGCAGGGTTGAATATGGCCGGTCGAACGAAAGCTTTCAAAGGAGTCGTAGGATCCTCAATCATCAAATTCTGTGATTTGAACCTGGGCAGGACTGGTATTTCTGAGTCAGAAGCTCAACAAATGAACATCCCCTGCCAGAGTGTAACCATTAAAGCGACCGATAGGGCAGGCTATTATCCGGGTTCAGAAAAAATGACACTGAAACTGACTTATCATAAGGAAAATCTGCAGGTCCTTGGTGTACAGATCATTGGTGGCAATGGTGTTGATAAACGGATAGATGTGTTAGCGACGGCCTTATTCCACGAAATGACAACAGAAGATCTGCTTGATCTTGACCTTTCCTATGCCCCTCCTTTTAACGGCGTATGGGATCCATTACAACGAGCTGCAAGAAAAGCGAAATAATGAAAGCCTCAGTCGAAGTGACTGGGGCTTCTGGTTTTATGATAATTCATTCAGGTCCTGGTAGATGAAGTCGGGCTGTATACCTAAGGAAGGCCACTTTTGCTGGCTTCTGTTTACCCAGGCGGTTGAGAATCCGTAGTTTTTAGCGCCTGCGATGTCCCAGGGATTGCTTGAAAGGAATAATACCTCTTTTGGTTCTGCTATTTCCAATTGTCGGTGGGCAAATGCGTACGCCTTTGGATCGGGCTTATATATCCCCGGTTCATCTGCGCTTAAAATAGAAAAAGTTTGATCAAGCCGATTATTTTTTAATAATGGAAGGAGCATATCGTTGGTACCATTCGAAAATATCGTCAACCGATGGTCAGGTAAATTTGTGGTAAGACGCTTCACCTCTTCAAACGGCTTTAAGTGCCGATAAGCTTCCATCAATTCTTCTAATGTACCCGTATCATATTCTGCCTGATTAAATTCTAAAGCGTCGATAAGGGCGTGTCGGGTAATTTGATCGAAGGGCTGATAACTATCGATCAGTTGGCGGATCATAAAATAATGCACTTGTCTTTTTCGCCATTCCTGGCTGACGTCATGGCCCTTCTCGGGGTAAACTTCTTCCAGCTTTTCCGTGACAGAATGAACATCAAACAAGGTACCATAAGCATCGAATACATAAGCTTTAAACATACAACATCCTCCTTTTGGTTAAAATTTACCCTTGAGTGATACGATAAAACAGTGGGTTCACAAAATGTTCATGGGCGAAATATGTCTAATTGCTTCTTATATGGTAGAATATCATGATATGATTCCTATAGTTATGTAATTGGTCATCGAGTTCATTCGACTGAAATAGAGGGATAAGCTGATGCGAAAATTTTCAATTTTTACCGTTATATTTACTTTTCTCGCTTTAATATTAGGCAACCTGGTCGTTGCCACAGAATCCGGAGATGCTTGTGGAACGGACTGGCCGTTCTGTAATGGCTCCCTGATACCAGTTTTTACTGATTATCACGTTGTGATTGAATATTCTCATCGAATTTTCACTACACTTCTGGGTGTTGTCATCTTGATTAACGCAGTTGGTGCCTTTATTACAAACCGTCAATCAAAAGCCGTACGCTGGTTATCTATGCTTAGTTTTGGGTTATTGATCTTCCAATCTGTAATAGGCGGTCTTAATGTATTATTAGGAACCCCTCCCGGCTTTTCTACATTTGATGTCATGTTCAGTCAGCTGCTCCTTGTGACGATGGTGTTGTTGAGCTACAGTCTGCATGAAAGGGAATCTCCAGTAGAGCCTCATCATAGGGATGCTGTTGCGATGAGTTATAAAGCTTTTACGGTAGGCTTCCTGTTTTATATTTTCCAAACTGTGCTGGGTGCTTTCTTCAAGCATAGTCGTGCATCCAATGTGATCTTGGATATCCCGGCCCATGAATATTTAATTACAAGCGAAAGTATCGCTAATGTGGTCTATTCCTTACATTGGGTGGCTACGGTCATCGTGTTTGTAGCTGCTTTATGGTTTTTGATTTATTCATCGAAATTCCGTTATCATCTCCCATTAGCCTGGGCCTATATGATTTTTATTGTATTGAATGCCGTAGTCGGCATTATGATTGTGGTAACAAAAAATACGGTCTTACTTTCATCCATCCATATGATTGTATCGACGCTTACCATGATGGTTGGAGCCAGTGTACTTGGGGGGTATTGGTTCAAACTGAAAAAACGTCCTATAAAGAAAGCCTGAACACTGCTGGGAAGTCGTTCAGTCATTAAAAAGCCTGGAGTAGTTAAATTACTCCAGGCTTTTCTTATATTTTTTTGGTTTTAGTAGGATTACATTCAAATAAAAGTGTTTTACATATCCAGAAGCTGGCGTATCTCGTCTTCTTTTAGGCTGGTCAGCATGGTTTCGCCTGGCTGTATAATCTGATCAACGAGGTCCCGTTTTTTCTGCTGCAGCTGGTGGATACGTTCTTCAATCGTGCCTTCTGCAAGCATCCGGATGACCTGGACGACCTTTTTTTGTCCGATACGATGGGCGCGGCCAGCCGCTTGTTCCTCTATTGCTGGATTCCACCATAAATCGTAAAGGATGACTGTGTCGGCTCCGGTAAGGTTCAGCCCGGTGCCCCCAGCTTTCAGGGAAATAAAGAAGACATCTTTTTCTCCAGCATTAAATCGGTCGACCTGTTCAAGGCGGTCTTCTGATTTAGTACTTCCATCCAAATAGAATGCCTCCACCCCCATCTGTTCCAGCTCGTTGTACATCATCTTCAACATACTGGAAAATTGAGAGAAAATGAGCAGGCGATGGCCTCCCTCTTTCAATTCGGTAACAAGCTCTTTCAATTGTGTCAGCTTGCCAGATTCACCCTGGTAGTTTTCGAGGAACAGCCCCGGATGACAGCAGATTTGCCGGAGTCGTGTCAATCCTGCCAGGATTTCCAGTTTACCGCGTTGGAACCCTTTCGTTGCAATCGTCTCTTTGACTTCCGACTGGATTTTTTCCAGATATGCCAGATAAACCTGTTTTTGTTCTGTCGTCAATTCGGAATACTGGTTCGTTTCGATTTTATCTGGCAGCTCCTCCAGCACATCTTTTTTCAGTCGCCTTAAGATGAAAGGACGAGTAATCTGGGCGATTTTTTCCGGTTTCATGGCAAGGAATTTTTTCTTATTTGTATAGAACCCAGGCATAATTGTTCGGAATATCGACCATAATTCGTTAAGCGAGTTTTCAATCGGTGTCCCGCTTAGAGCGAAGCGGTGGGTAGCTTTGATCGAACGTGTCGCCTGTGCGGTTTTGGTTTGTTCATTTTTAATTGCTTGTGCCTCATCCAAAATCATCGTATGGAACTTCTTATCGGAATAAACGGAAATATCCTGTCGCAATAACGGATACGAGGTAATGATAATATCGTTCTTTTCAGCAGCATCAAGCAGGCTTTGTCTGGTCTCTGGATCACCGGATATCGCCTGTGCTTTAAATGCGGAAGCAAATCGCTCGATTTCTTTTTTCCAGTTAAAAACAAGGGAGGCGGGTGCAACGATCAATGCTGGATCTTTCATATGCCCTTCTTGTTTTTCGGAAAGGAGAAAAGTAATACTCTGCAATGTTTTGCCCAATCCCATATCATCGGCAAGAATACCGCCCATCCGGTAGTTAGCCAGCGTTTTCATCCATCGGAACCCAGTCAATTGATAGTCACGTAAGTCAGCATCAAGATTGTCTGGTAGCGCGACTTCATAGGTGGAAGGATCCCGCAGACGGTGGAGCAAAGCATCAAAATCAGCGTTGCGTTCTTCGTTGGTGGTATGCAAAACTTCATCCACTTGCATACTCCTGGCTTGCGCTACCTGTACGTGGTTGGCATCGATATCTTCGGTTTCAAGCTCAAATTCATCCGCGAGCCTTCGAAATCTGTCAAAGGCTGGTGTGTCCAGTGCAAGTAATGCTCCTTCTGATAATTTATAATATCGTTTCTTTTCAATGACAGCTTTCATCACTTCGGAAATATCATCGGTTGTAATTCCATCCATGGAGAAGGCGATATCAAGCCAATTCCCCTCCTCAGACATTTCTATGGCAGGCACAAGTTCGGTTTCTGAAAACTTGAGCATATTGTTGACCGCCCCTGACAGGTAAACATCTGACAATTGTTTTAATCTTGGAAGCTGTTCTATAAGGAAGTAGAAAATTTCGTCTTCATCCGTCAGGTGGATATGTTCGCCATCAAACTTGAATTCGCTCATTTCAATGACATGCATAATAGCATTTTCCTCGGCGGTGTTCCTTTGAATGATCCTATCCCCTTCCGGTTCGGCAGCGAGAAAGGGACGCAGTTGATAATCACCGTAATTAAAGTATAAATCAGCAGTGAGGGCACCTTGATGAATATCGAGGTAGACTTCCGCTTTTAATGGTTCACGTACTACCGTTTCCTGAACCGGCCCGGCATAATAAACAGTGGCGATTTTTTCTAGCGCGGGCATTACTTCTGAGAGAACCGGTTCCATATATTTACGTGAAATCGTATGATTTCCGTTTGAACGATAAGGCAATACACTCATGATGTTTTCGTAAATAGACTTCTGCTGATCGGTAATTTTATAGAACTCCGCGTCACGGTACAGCAGGCTGTAGGTAGATAAATATACATACTGCTTCAAATCGGAAAGATGCAGCTGAAAGTTTTCTTCATCCTTTGTCACTTCAATGGTGAACGGAGGAAGTTCATCGTGCAGCGTCCATTGGTCATGATTGGCTTTTATCTCATGAAGACTGCTGTCGCGTTCAGCCAGTCTGTCCAGCAAAGCTTCGGCAAATGCAGGCGGAATGGTTAAACGCCGCTTTTCTACGGAGTGATTCCAGTACGAATCTTTATAGAACTGTTCCTGATGAACTATTTTTTGAAGCGTTTGAAAAATCTCCAGGTCCTTCTCCTCAAGGTGATGTTCTTCTGGCCGGTAGCTGAATTTATTGGTAATCGCATAAGGCTTATTCTCAAGAATATGCTCCAGCAACTCTCCTAAATCTTTAATGACATATAGATAATTATTGCCAAGCTTCATTTCCAGGCCAAGCATGTTTTTTCCCATCGCTGTTTGCAAATGAAGCTGATAATGGACGTTCAGAGTAACGCGCTCATTGAAAGACTGCTGCTCTGGAGACTGTTGCATGAATACTTCTGTTAATCGCTTAGAAAAATGGTCGCGATCGATCGGTAAAAATTGAGATTCGTATGTTTCCGTTTTAATATCCTTCAAGCCTGATTCCTTCAATGCATGATCCCTGATGGCCAGCAAGACAGCAGCTATATGTTTGCAACTGTAAAAACTGCTGTAAGCAGGGCATTCGCATTTTGCTTCCAGGTCGTCATCATCAAAGAAAAACACGCGTACTTCGTAGTCTTCGGTACCTGTAACGACTGCACGCCATGAATTAATCGCAGCGTTATGCGTTAATCCATGTACCTTTCTTCCGTTGTAATAACGAAGGCCTCTTGTATAAAAAGTATTGCCGGTGATTTTTTTGATATCCTTCGGTTCCAGTAAATATGACTGCATAATGAGCATCCTAACTGATTGCATTATTTACGTTCTATTATATCAGGGATGGCAAATCATTTCCCAGCTGGTTAGTGATAATTTGTTTCATTCTAAACAGGTGATAACTATTAATAAATAATTAGAATCACTATCTACAATTCATTCACAAGTACGCCATGAAGTATACACATTTTGACCTATTGTGCGTGATTCCTATCACACTGCCCAGGAGGTTATGAAGATAAAATGAAGGTGAAAAGATGAGGAAGCCAAGAGCCGACTAATTTCGAAACTTTTTGATTAAAAAAGTTTATTTTCGGCCTGCATCAATCATTATTCATCTCCTCTTCTTTTCAGGAAGAGGTCTTAAATAAAACTAGAGAGGTGAATGCAATGAAAAAGTTGGCAGTGTGGATCGGATTCCTTTTATTGCTAGGATTGTTTGCGGGCTGTGCCCAGTCAGGAGAAGACTCAGCAGAAAAAGGTGAAACAGATGCAGGTGGAAAAGTGGAAGCGGCATCGGGGGATGCAGTAGAGGCAATTGAACCGCATCAGGATTTGAACCAGGAACCTGTGCCATTGAAGGTAGAAAGAGTCGGAGAAAATGAAGTTAATGTCGAAATGACCGCTCAAATCACAGATATTGAAATTGAAAAGGACTATTTTTATAAGGCCTGGACGTTCAATGGGGAAGCTCCTGGACCGGTTGTCGTTGTAGAAGAAGGAGATATGATCAACTTCACCTTGAAAAATATGGACCCTGCTATCCCACACAGTATGGACTTTCATGCTGTTCATACCGCTCCATCGAAGAACTTCGCAAATGTCGAACCTGACGAAACAGGTACCTTCCGTTTTCCTGCCACGAAACCTGGGGTATTCATGTACCACTGCGGCACCAGCCCGATTTTGAGCCACATCGCAAACGGCATGCATGGAACGATTATCGTAAAACCAAAAGATGGCTATCCAAATGATGATGTGATCGATCGCGAATTCATCATGATTCAAAATGAATGGTATAAATATAACGATCTTGATGACTTTTCCAATGGGGAACCAAGCCAGGTTGTATTCTCTGTCAAATCTTTTGACGAAGATGGCCGCAATACCAATGGAGACACTTTCTCTTTGAAAGATGAACCGCTTCTCGCCAAAGTAGGGGACCGCATCCGGATGTATATTAACAACGTAGGACCAAATGAAGTAAGCTCCTTCCATGTTGTGGGGACGATTTTCGATGACGTCTATATGGATGGCAATCCATATAACCACTTCCAAGGATTGCAAACCGTGATGCTTCCAGCGAGTGGAGGTGCGGTAGTGGAATTCACGGTAACAGAGGAAGGAAGCTATCCGATTGTGACGCATCAGTTCAACCACGCTCAAAAGGGAGCGGTTGCTATTTTGAAGGTGACAGAAACAGGAGAAGATGACGGCAAAGCAACCATGAGTCATTAATAGGAAGGGCAGTGCGTGATATCAATACGCACTGCTCCTGTCGCTTGAAGGCAGAAAGTGAGGGGGTGTGTCCGGATGAGGGTGTTGCTCTTTTTGTTCCTTTTCCTCTGTCTGCAGCCATTTCCTGTCCTGGCAGATACCATTCATGTCTCCGTAAAAGACGACGTCCAATCCGTTTTGGATAACGCCACTTCAGGAGATGCCATCTATTTAGAGGAAGGAATCTATCAAGGCCCTTTTATCATCAATGAAACAGTTGCTATCAAAGGTGAAAAAGG
Organism: Thalassobacillus sp. B23F22_16; assembly: GCF_043496955.1. Lineage (NCBI taxonomy): Bacteria > Bacillati > Bacillota > Bacilli > Caryophanales > Bacillaceae > Thalassobacillus > Thalassobacillus sp. B23F22_16. The sequence goes on from NZ_JBIEKD010000025.1 coordinate 40,768, forward strand.
CGTTCGAGTGGTGGGGGACAGTCAAGGGTTTGTGCTGAAGGTTATGGCAGATGACACAACTGTAGAAGGTCTGACTATAGAGCAAAGTGGCTCACAAAACCCGGGCATAGCAATAAAAGGAGATCGGGTTCAAGTGAAAGGAAACATTATAAAAGACGTATTCAATGGTATAGAGGTCAAGGATGCTTATGGTGCTGTCATAGAAAGTAACATCATACGCAGTTACACAGACGACCGTCATAAAGGGTTCGGCGTCTATCTCGTTGAAAGCCCGCATGCGGTGGTTAAAGGGAATGATCTATCCCATTTGCAGGATGGTGTCTATGTTTCCTTTTCTGATCTATGCCAAGTCACCGGTAATACGATTCAGAAGGCGCGTTACGGCGTTCATACAATGGATTCGACGAGCGTGGTAATAAACGATAATGAGGTGTTTGACAGCAGAAATGGCCTGATGATCATGCAAAGCTATGAAGTCCGCATTAAAGGAAACCATTTACATGATAATACCTTATTGGACGGTGCTGGGATTTTTATATTTGATACGTTTGATTCCCAGGTGAAAAATAATCGCATTGTTGCCAATCGTCGTGGCCTCTACCTGGAAAATGCGATTGCCAATGATCTATCTTTTAACGAAATATCTGGAAATCACTTGGGGCTGGAGGCGGGTGAAGCGTCCAAAGGAAATACGATCTACCTGAATAATTTCATAGCTAATAATCAGCAGGTGGCAGCTGCTGTTGATAGTGAAAATGATTTCTATTTAAGTGGGTATGGAAATTATTGGGATGACCAGCGTCATGTCAATTTTGATGATAGTCCAGTAGTTGAATTTGCATATAAGAGCGGAGATGCGTTCCATCACATGATTGCAGAGGAGCCATTATTACAGGCGTTTGCAGGAAGTCCTGCTATTGAGATGTGGAATACTGTGGAACATTTTACACCAATCCCTTCCGACACCTTCATCACAGATCCTTACCCATTGTCAGAACCGGTTCCAATGGACTTTTCCACACGGGAAACCACTCACGAGGCAGATCAGGCGATTATGTTAGTTCCTGCCTTATTTTTTCTATCTATGATAGTGGTGAGCGGTGGTTTGATCATCGGCTCGAGGAGGAGGAGAACATGAAAAAATGGCTGCTGTTCGTTTTATTACTCATTACTGCGGGGTGTGCGGTCGGAGAGGCTGCCGGCCCGGAAGAAATCAATACATCCGTTGACAGCTGTGCTTTATGTCATATGGGTATCAACGATGAGAAAGCTGCAAGCCAGGTCATCATGAAGGATGGCACACCCGAAAAATTTGATGATATCGGATGTATGCTCACCTTTATGAAGGGAAATGAAGTGGAGCAGGCCTTTGTCCGGGACTATCACTCACACCAGTGGCTAAAGCTGGATGATGCTTATATCGTCCAGGAAAATGGAATAGAAACTCCGATGAGTTACGGCTTTATTGCTTTTAAAGAAAAAGCGGATGCCGCGACATTCACACAAGAACATAACGGAGAAATATTCCAGGGCATGAAGGTGATGGAGGTCGAGCTGAAACGAATGAAGATGCATCACTAAAGCGGGGTGAAAGTGATGAAAGCTGCGAAGTTAATACCAATGATCCGGTATGAGTGGAAACTGCTGATGCGCAGCAAATGGCTTCTAAGCAGTATCTTATTATTTTTGCTTATGGCAATTTTATTCTATGCGTATGGGGTGAAGTCGACTTCCATGGATCCAGCCATGGTGAGTTATGGGTTGGAAGGTGTGGGCAGCGATATTGATACTGGAAATGTAGACCCTTCAATATACGGACTTGAGGAAATGCCTGCGGCAAATGAAGCTGGGGACAGCGTCATTACCGGTTTTAGTCGATCCGTAGCCCTTTTGATGAATGTAACGTTATGGATTGTGCCGATCATCACGCTGGTTATTGGAGTAACCTCGGTAACCGCTGACAAAGAGTCAGGTAGGCTTGCATTACTCAGGACCTACCGCGTACCGGGAGGTTATTACCTGATAAGTAAATATGTGGCCTTGTTTCTAAGTGTCTCTACGGCTACTGCCCTTTCTTATGGTTTGTTTGGAACAGGAATGGCTTTATTAGGGAAAATGCAGGGTGTGCAATTGTTTATGACCTTTCTTATATTGAATTTCTTATTGATCGGCGTTTTCGGGGCTCTTGCTGTCTTATTAGGAACTTGGAGCAATAATCGTATGCAGGGACTGAGCTTTGCTCTGGCGGCCTGGAGTTTCCTCCTGTTTGTCTATGAATTTCTTATTTTCTCTATTATTGAACATATCCCTTATGCGTATAAATTGTATAATCTCATCGTCATGATATTTTTGAACCCTGTCGAGTCGCTCCGAGTATGGGCAATTGATCAATTGAATGCTGCCTATGTTTTCGGGCCTCAGTTTCTATTAATCGAACAATGGGGAGACAGCGGCCTGCTGACGGTATTTTTGTTATCTTCGGTAGTTATTATCATAGGCCTAACACTTCTGGGCGCGCTGTTCAAGCTGAAATGGAGGTGGCAGTGATGGGGAGGAAATTACTGAATGCCAAAGATGTTTCTAAGCGATATGGAAAGAAACAAGTACTGAATCCAAGTGACTTTTATGTGGATGCTGGGGAGTGTGTCGTTCTTTGTGGAGGAAATGGAGCAGGAAAAAGCACCCTGATACGTGTGTTGACTGGTATTGAAAAAGCAAGCACAGGCAAGGTGGAATATCAAGCGGATCAAAGCAAATCATACGGATTTATGCCCGATCATATGGAATTTCCTGAAGAACTGAATTCCCTCGAAATTCTTAATTATTATCGTAGCTTTATCGATAAGAGAATTCAAAGGAATGTGGGAGAAGTTCTCCGTGAAGTGGGATTATGGGAGAAGCGGGATCAAAAAGTAGGTGCTTTCTCTAAAGGGATGATCCAGCGCCTTAATCTGGCCCAGGCCTTACTGGCTGATGTTGAACTTTATATATTTGACGAACCGACCAATGGGCTTGACCCGTTTTGGGTAATGGAGTTCAAGAATATGGTGAGATTATTGAAAAGTAAGGGTAAAACTGTACTGCTGACTAGTCATATCATGAGGGATGTGGTGGATATCGCTGACCGTGTCGTCCTGTTGTTTGATGGCAGAATTAAAGCGGATGATACACTTACTGGTTTATATCAGACATATCAATCCAATAACCTGGAAGAAGTTTTTTTGAAGATTATGGACAACGATCTTGCACCACCACCTGCCAGAGAGATACCGGAGTGGAATGGGCAGATGGCCGATTGATTTTCCACCGGTTTTGTGCTATTTTTCAAGATATGGAGTTGTCATACACAAAGCCGCTCCTGGCCATGAATGCAGGGTGCGGCTTTTTTGCTTTCCATAATATTATGGAAAGATTTATTTATGCGAGGAATAATAATATGGAGTTGAAAAGACCGATGTGATTTTATATCCTGCCTGATAAACGAATGAAAATTATAGAGAAGATAAATTGGAGGATATAAATATGAGTATCAATGAAGAAATGAATAAACGGCGTACTTTCGCTATCATCTCTCACCCGGATGCGGGTAAAACCACGTTGACTGAAAAATTATTAGTCTTCGGTAATCTGATTCGCTCCGCTGGTACAGTAAAAGGAAAAAAATCCGGCAAGTTCGCTACTTCTGACTGGATGGAAATTGAAAAGCAGCGGGGAATTTCTGTAACGTCCAGTGTAATGAACTTCCCATATCGGGATTATCAGGTAAATATTCTCGATACCCCGGGCCACGAAGATTTCAGTGAAGATACGTACCGTACATTGACAGCCGTGGACAGCGTGGTGATGATTATTGATGCCACCAAAGGGATTGAAGCTCAAACCTTGAAACTGTTTAAGGTTTGTAAAATGCGGGGAATTCCAATCTTCACTTTTATTAATAAACTGGACCGTGAAGGTCGGGAGCCGTTTGAATTGATGGAAGAAATCGAGGAAGTTCTCGATATTGAAACGTATCCGATGACATGGCCGGCAGGTATGGGCAAGCGGTTCCTTGGTGTATTTGACCGGCATCATGAACAATTCATCGCGTATAGCGGCAACGAGGAAGAAACATATATTCCTTATTCGGAATTGGAAAAACCGGAACACCAGGATTTAGTCGAACACCCTACCTATCAGGAAACCCTAGAAGAATTGATGCTGCTTGATGAAGCGGGAGACGAATTCAGTATGGAAAAAGTGATGCGTGGAGAACAGACACCTGTTTTCTTCGGCAGCGCGTTAGCGCCGTTTGGAGTAGAAGGCTTTTTCGATACATTCATCGACATGGCCCCTGCCCCGGCACCGCGCCGTTCCACAGAAGGTATCGTGTCACCAGACGACCCGGAGTTTTCTGGATTCATTTTCAAAATCCAGGCCAACATGAATCCCCAGCATCGAGACCGAGTCGCTTTCGTACGGATATGTTCCGGAAAGTTTGAGCGAGGGATGAACGTAACCCTGGGACGTACGGGAAAAACTTTTAAGCTGGCACAGTCTCAGCAATTTGTCGCTTCCTCCAGAGGAACAATAGAGGAAGCTTATGCCGGCGACATTATTGGTATCTATGACCCGAATGTCTACCGGATCGGCGATACAATTTTAACGGGAAAAACCAACTTTGAATATGACGAACTGCCGCAGTTCCCGCCGGAAGAATTCAAAAAAGTTACCGCAAAGAACGTCATGAAATCAAAACAGTTCAAAAAAGGGATTGAGCAGCTCGTCCAGGAAGGCGCCATTCAGTTGTTCAAGCGTTATCGCTTTGAGGATTACATCCTTGGAGCCGTTGGTCAATTACAATATGATGTTTTCGAATACCGGATGAAAAACGAATATAATGTTGAAGTCGAACTTCAGCCTCTGGGAGAGCGGATTCCACGCTGGCTTAAAGAAGATCAGGTGGATGAATCCCTGTTCGACGAACGAAATATGCTTGTCCAGGACCGGGAAGGGAACCCGCTAGTTTTATTCAAAAACGATTTCTCCCTGCGCTGGTTCCAGGATAAAAACCCTAATGTCGATCTGATTGATTTGTTTGAAGTGAATCAGTACGATCAATCGTATTAATAAAGAAAAGAAGCGATACCCGAAACTAGGGTTTCGCTTCTTTTTGTGTAAGGAATGAATTTTTTAGTCAAAAAAACTAATATAAAGTTAGAAATATGTTCCAAAGACATTTTAATCGAATATTTGTTCGTATTCATGTTAGAATTGTATAATATTGTGGTAAACTAGTGTTGTATATTCAAGGAACGGAGGTTGCTTTGTGAAGAACGAGAACAAATTCGAGCTTGTTTCACAGTATCAACCAGAAGGGGATCAACCCCATGCAATTAAAGAACTGGTAGAACGGATCAACCAGGGGGAGAAGCATCTTACTTTACTTGGTGCGACAGGTACCGGGAAGACGTTCACCATGTCGAATGTGATTCAGCAAGTGAACAAGCCGACGCTTATCATTGCTCATAACAAGACGTTGGCTGGTCAATTATATAGTGAATTCAAAGAGTTTTTTCCGAATAATGCGGTCGAGTATTTTGTCAGTTATTATGACTACTATCAACCGGAGGCGTATGTGCCGTCTTCGGACACTTTTATTGAAAAGGATGCCAGCATCAACGATGAAATCGATAAACTGCGCCACTCTGCGACATCTGCCTTATTTGAGCGGAATGATGTCATCATTGTGGCTAGTGTTTCGTGTATCTATGGTTTAGGTAATCCGGATGAATACCGCAGCCAGGTGCTCTCCATCCGTACAGATATGGAAAAAGAACGCGATGAATTGCTTCGTGATCTGGTCGATATTCAGTATGCACGGAACGATATTGATTTCCAGCGCGGTACGTTCCGTGTCCGCGGTGACTCGGTGGAAATCATACCGGCATCCCGGGAAGAGCATGCCATCCGGGTCGAGTTTTTTGGTGATGAAATCGATCGGATTCGTGAAATCGATGTATTGACCGGGGAAATAATTGGCGACCGGGAACATGTAGCCATTTTCCCGGCATCCCACTTCGTAACCCGTGAAGAGAAAATGAAAATTGCTATTAAAAATATCGAAAAGGAATTAGAACAGCAGCTGAAGAAGTTCCGGGAGGAGAACAAATTACTGGAAGCCCAGCGCCTGGAACAGCGGACGAACTATGATTTGGAAATGATGCAGGAAATGGGTTTCTGTTCCGGTATCGAAAATTATTCCCGCCACCTGACGTTGCGAGAAGAAGGGGCGACCCCCTATACATTAATCGACTATTTCCCGGAAGATTTTCTTGTGATGGTAGATGAGTCTCATGTGACGCTTCCGCAGGTTCGCGGAATGTATAACGGGGACAGGGCTCGGAAGCAGGTCCTTGTCGACCACGGATTCCGTTTGCCATCGGCGCTTGATAACCGTCCTCTCAGGTTTGAAGAATTTGAAAGTAAAGTAAACCAAAGCATGTATGTATCAGCTACTCCTGGTCCCTATGAGCTTGAACATACACCGAAAATGGTCGAGCAGATCATCCGTCCGACAGGCCTGCTTGATCCGGAAATTGAAGTGCGGCCGATCAAAGGCCAGATTGATGACTTGATTGGTGAAATCAATAAGCGTATCGATAAGGACGAGCGGGTATTGGTTACTACCCTTACAAAAAAGATGTCGGAAGACCTGACGGATTATTTGAAGGAGCTTGGGATCAAAGTAGCTTACCTGCATTCGGAAATCAAAACATTGGAACGAATTGAAATCATTCGTGATCTGCGACTGGGAAAATATGATGTTCTTGTAGGGATCAACCTGCTTCGTGAAGGACTTGATATTCCGGAAGTTTCCCTTGTTGCTATCCTTGATGCAGATAAAGAAGGCTTTCTGCGTTCCCATCGTTCACTCGTCCAGACGTCAGGACGAGCGGCGCGTAATGAAAACGGCCGTGTTATCATGTATGCCGATAAAATTACCGACTCCATGGGCATGGCAATGGAAGAAACGCAGCGACGAAGAGAAAAGCAGATCGCTTTCAACGAAGAACATGGGATTACACCAACTACGATTAAAAAAGAAGTGCGAGATGTCATCCGCGCGACCATGGCTGCTGAAGATGAAGAAAACTATGAAACCACACCGAAGCCAAAAGAGATGACAAAGAAAGAGCGGGAAAAGATGATCGAGAATATGGAAAAAGAAATGAAGAAAGCAGCTCGCGATCTCGATTTCGAACGAGCCGCCGAGCTTCGTGACGTACTTCTGGAACTTAAAGCGGAAGGATGATGGCATATGGCCAGCAAATCAATAAGTATCAAAGGGGCAAGAGCCCATAACCTTAAGAATATCGATGTAGAAATTCCTAAAAATAAACTTGTCGTTTTGACTGGTTTGTCAGGGTCAGGGAAGTCTTCCCTGGCCTTTGATACCGTCTATGCCGAGGGGCAGCGCCGTTACGTCGAGTCTCTATCTGCCTATGCGCGTCAGTTCCTTGGACAGATGGACAAACCTGATGTCGATGCCATCGAAGGTTTGTCCCCTGCAATTTCGATTGACCAGAAAACGACAAGCCGAAACCCAAGATCGACTGTTGGAACAGTGACAGAGATTTATGACTATTTACGTTTGTTATTCGCTCGTATCGGACGGCCGACCTGTCCGAAACATAACATCGAAATTAGTTCCCAGACGGTCCAGCAGATGGTTGATCGGATCATGGAATATGAACACCGCACAAAACTGCAAATTATGGCTCCAGTCGTTTCCGGAAAAAAGGGCGAACATGTAAAAGTATTCGAAAACTTACAGCAAGAAGGGTACGTACGTCTGCGTGTGGACGGGGAAATGCGCGAGATTTCCGAGGAATTCAATTTAGATAAAAATAAAAAACATTCCATTGAAGTAGTCATCGACCGGATTGTCGTAAAAGAGGGCATCGCATCCCGCCTGTCTGATTCACTTGAAACAGCACTTCGCCTCGGCGATGGCCAAGTGATTGTCGATGTGATTGGGGAGGAAGAATTGTTGTTCAGCGAACATCATGCCTGCCCGATTTGTGGATTTTCCATTGGTGAATTGGAACCACGCATGTTTTCTTTCAATAGTCCTTTCGGTGCCTGCCAGCGCTGTGACGGGCTTGGAACACAGCTGGAAGTAGACATGGACCTCGTGATTCCGGACTGGACGAAGACACTTCGGGAACACGCAATTACAGCCTGGGAACCGACAAGTTCTCAATATTATCCGCAACTACTGGAAAGCGTCTGCACTCATTATGGCATCGATATGGATGTCCCTGTTAAAGATATTCCGAAACATCAAATGGACAAAATCCTTCATGGCAGTGGAAAAGAGAAAGTCTATTTCCGTTATGAAAATGATTTCGGCAGGGTGCGGGAAAATAAAATCTATTTTGAAGGTGTATTAAATAACATTGCCCGCCGTTATAAGGAAACCACCTCCGATTGGGTTCGGGAGCAAATGGAAAAGTACATGGCACAGAAGCCATGTCCGAAGTGTAAAGGACACCGCTTGAAAGAAGAAGCGTTGTCTGTGCTGATCAACGGCAAGCATATCGGCCATACTGTCGATTTTGCAGTAACAGAAGCAAAAGATTTCTTCGAGAGGCTCGAGCTTACCGAGAAAGAAGAGAAAATCGCCCGGATGATCTTAAAAGAAATTTGTGAGCGATTAACGTTTCTTATCAATGTCGGTCTTGATTATTTGACGCTGTCCCGTTCTGCCGGTACGCTTTCCGGCGGGGAAGCACAACGGATTCGTCTGGCCACACAAATCGGCTCTGCATTGACTGGGGTATTATATGTACTTGATGAGCCTTCGATCGGCCTGCATCAACGTGATAATGACCGGCTGATCTCTACCTTACAGCGGATGCGCGACCTTGATAACACACTGATTGTAGTGGAGCATGACGAAGATACCATGCTTGCTGCCGATCATTTGATTGATATTGGTCCGGGTGCCGGTGTCCACGGGGGAGAGATTGTTTCCCAAGGGACCCCGAAACAGGTAATGCGGGACCGTAAGTCATTGACCGGGCAATATTTATCCGGGAAAAAATTCATCCCGCTCCCCTATGAACGAAGAAAGCCGGACGGCCGTTATCTGGAAATCAAAAAAGCAGAAGAGAACAATTTGAAAAAAGTCGACGCAAAAATACCTCTCGGACTCTTTACAGCTGTTACAGGCGTATCCGGTTCAGGAAAAAGTACGTTGATCAATGAAATTTTATATAAATCGCTGGCGATGAAACTGAACCGGGCCAAGCATAAGCCTGGCAAGCATAAAGAGCTAAAAGGTGTGGAGCACTTGGAAAAGGTGATCGACATCGACCAGTCACCGATTGGGCGTACGCCACGTTCCAATCCGGCGACTTATACTGGTGTCTTTGATGACATTCGTGATGTTTTTGCCCAGACCAATGAGGCGAAAATCCGCGGTTATAAAAAAGGACGTTTCAGTTTCAATGTAAAAGGCGGACGTTGTGAAGCATGCCGGGGCGATGGAATTATAAAAATCGAAATGCACTTCCTGCCTGATGTCTATGTACCATGTGAAGTATGTCATGGCAAACGCTATAACCGGGAAACACTGGAAGTTAAATATAAAGGAAAAAATATTGCCGACGTTCTGGATATGACAATTGAAGTAGCGCTCGACTTTTTCTCCAACATTCCGAAAATCCGCCGTAAGCTTCAAACTATTTTTGATGTCGGACTAGGCTATGTCAAGCTGGGTCAGCCGGCGACAACCTTGTCAGGCGGGGAAGCGCAGCGTGTCAAGCTGGCAAGTGAGCTACACCGTCGCTCGACCGGTAAATCGTTCTATATCCTGGACGAGCCGACGACCGGTCTTCATGTTGATGATATCGCACGACTCCTGGAGGTATTGCAGCGGCTGGTCGACAATGGTGATTCTGTTTTGATCATCGAACATAATCTCGATGTTATTAAAGCAGCCGACCATATTCTTGACCTCGGTCCAGAAGGCGGGGATAAGGGTGGCCAAGTCATCGCTACAGGAACTCCGGAACAAGTAGCTGACAACGAGAAGTCTCATACTGGCCATTACTTAAAACCAATTCTTGAACGTGATAGAGAACGTATGGAAAATAAGATTAAGGAAAAAGAGAAAGTCGCGAAATAAGTACATCTTTTGACGCAGGTGAGGATATTGAGTATCGTTGAACGAGAGATAGTTTGACGGGAGGAGTCTTGCCTAATGGAAGCAATTGTAAAAGAAAAAGTGCAGCAAGTGATTGATCAATTAGCGGAAAAAGAAGTCTATGTTCACTTGGAAACTACAAATGGCGCATATGCCAGTCATTTTGATGAAAATGCATATAATGTCGGTGCTTTTATCCGTAATGCCAAGGTTAAATATGAGCACGGAAAAATAGTTGGAACTGGCGGTGCATATCGTGTCGGACTGAAGCTCAATTTAGGATGGGTTTATGCGGAAGGGGTAACAGACTATGAAGTCGATGATCAAGGGCGGCTCTTGATGGCAGGGCACGATCGGGAAGGGCGCTTGATGGTAGCCTTGCAAATCAGCGAAAAGCCATTCTCCCATGAAAGTGTGGCCCAATCATGAGCAGCCAGGAACATGTAGTAGTTATTTATCCCCATCCGGATGATGAATCCTTTGGGGCGGCAGGCACCATTGCAAGCTACCGGGAAAAAGGGATTCCAGTCACTTATCTTTGTGGGACATTAGGAGAAATGGGCCGTAATATGGGTAACCCTGTATTTGCGAACCGGGAGACATTGTCCAGTTTCCGTAAACAAGAATTATTGAAAGCCTGTAAAGCATTGGATGTCGATGTCCGCATGCTTGGATACCGGGATAAGACATTGGAATTCGAACAAATGGATCAGGTAGCCGGGCATATCCAGTCGATTCTGGAAGAAATCAATCCGACATTGGTCATTACCCACTATCCGGGTTACGCGGTTCACCCGGATCATAACGCGCTTGGAGCAGCGGTAATAGAAGCTGTCAGCAATATCAAGGATTCTCAGCGCCCGGAACTATGGGTACAGGCTATTGCGACTAACTATGAAAAAGACCTGGGTGAACCACACATCAGGCATGATGTTAAACCCTACTGGGACAAAAAGATGGCCGCTATTGAAACGCATCTTTCCCAGGCTTCAGGTATGATGAGTCTGATTAAGGAAAAACCCGACTTCAATGAGAACGAGGAATTAGAACATCTGCGCTACGAACGTTTTTACCGTTGGAATTTCACGGATTGAATACTTCCAGAAAAGCACCTCATGCCAGCAATCTTGAGGTGCTTTTTCGTTCTCTTCAATGCAGGGGTTCTTCTTAATTAAAGCTCCCAATTGCTGAAGACTCAGTTTCGAGACTTTTGATTGCGATTATGGTGGCCGGGAAAACGGATCGCTTTCCGTGGGCATGTGGTGAGCTTCCTCAGGCTTCGCCTTGCGGGATCTCACCGCTCATGTTCATCCCACAGGAGTCTCACCGTTTTCCCAACCACCATATGTTTGTTAGAGTCTCGAAACTTCTATCAAGAATAGCGAGCTTATGGAACAGAAAGTACGATCAGATTAGCATTGTAATAGGATACTCTTCACAAAATAGAGCTGTACTTTCCAAGCGTGATTTCGAGTATTTTATATGGCGAGGGGCGTGGGGGAAGGGTGAGACTCCCGCGGGAGAAGGAGCAAGGCGAGACCCCGCAAGGCTTGCTAAAGTGCCCCCCAATCGTTGGACACTTATCCAACCTAAGGGGGTAATTATCTTGAAAACATTTACGAAAGAAGAAAAACACCAGGCTGTTCATCGCTATCTAAACGAGATGATAAGCTATAACGAA
>NZ_JBIEKD010000026.1:0-50364 GCF_043496955.1 Thalassobacillus sp. B23F22_16
CCCCGCTACATGGAATTTCTTGCTAAAATATATGTAGTCGGATCCCCTCCCGCCATTCTGACCAAAAGGAGGGGTGGCCGCATGGAACTTATCATCTTAGCCGGATCCTGGGCAAACCTTAACGGTACGCTCGGAGCTGTGCTTCCTGCTGCTGCTACTGTAGTGGCGGCCTGGATAACGGCGAAAAGCGTTAACAAGGACAAGTAATACCTAAAACTAAACATTTATAGATAGCATGAGCATAAAGCCGGATCAATATACTCCAGCGTCTTTTCCGTCTGACCAACGGAGCTGTGGCCGACTTTAAATAACTCGCCAATACAACCACTTAAACGCGGGAGGAGATCGTTGAGAGAAGGCCGCTTGCTGTAGCTGTCTAGGCTGGCTTAAGCCAATGAAAAAAGCACCTGGGTGACCAAACCCGGTGCTTTTTTCTGATGGGATTTTATTAATCTTTCCAGGATCAATAAAATCTACGTTCTGATTTGTTGCTCAAATTAGTGTTGGTACGAACATTGATTCTTTTAATAGTGAAAGTCCTCATCTAATAAAAGATACGCTTTGCCGACAACCACACCGGCATGAAACTTATCATCCTATTTTAAGTATATTCCATTCCCGGGGAAAAATAAACAGATATAAAAGGAATTAATGGAATAAACCGGATAAAAGGAGTAAAAAGACGCTGCTAAACAAGCCTCTAAACCCTTTTTGATAATTCCTTATACAACTCCCTTGATTTTTCCGGGAGCCATGAGAACCGCGTCGGATTGGAATAATACTTTATAAATCGTTCTTTTTCCGCTTCCTCTGCTTTCTGGATCACAGGGAGGCAACCTTTACAGTAGTAGCGAATTTTTTTAGGATTATTCCAACTTGCTAGCGGATAGACTTTAGTTTTTTGCATGCAATAACCGCAATGTTTTTCCATTCTATATTACTCACTTTCTTTCCTGGGTTTCATAAAACCTCGCCCTACTCACGCTTTGACATATCTAATTATAAAAACCTGGAGGATCCGGCTCCAGGCCTTACTTATAATTTTCTCGCTTGTGATACTTCTTTATAAAGCAGAAAAGCTGCATTTTTGTTGTTATCTCCCATGATGGATATATTAAACTCCCGCTCCATTCTTGTCATTAAATTGGATAGTCTAATATCTTTCCTGGTTTGATCGTATCCGGAGGTTTGTATCTGATTAAATTCTTTTCTGTATTCTTTTAATGGATCCATTCCCTCACCCTTCCAGGAGCTATTTTATGCTGATTCGTTCTTTCTTTTAGCAATCTCCCTATATAAAGAGCTTTTTCCTACATTCGTTATTTCCTCAATCTCTTTAATTGTATGCTCTCCCGCTTCATATAGCTGCAAGGCCATTTTCATTCCGGCATGTTTATCAGTATATTTTTTGGGTCTACCCTCATACTTTCCATTTTCTTTTGCAATCTCAATTCCTTCTCGCTGTCTCATTTTGATTAAATCTCGCTCCAGCTGATTAACCCCGGCCATAATTGTAAGAAGAAACTCGCTGTAAGGATTATCGCTTGAAGTATCTAACCATGTATCCTTTAAGCTCTTTAATGCAGCTCCCTTTTCCTTTATGTCTGCAACAAGTTTAAATAAATCCTGGGTGCTCCTGCTGATCCTGGTTAAATCAACAACTATAATTTCATCTCCAACCTCAATTACTTCTAACAACTCCTGGAGCTTTTCCCGCTCGGTAGTCGCCCCGCTTATTTTTTCTTCAAAGATATTTTCCTCCTGAATCCCGGCCTCTTTTAATTGTTTAATCTGTCTTCCTAAATTTTGCTCTTTTGTTGAAACTCGCGCATAACCGTATTTCATTTTTAATGACCCCCATTTATATGTAATTCCGTTAATTTCTGTCTTAATTATAACATCACTTTTGGGAAAATCCTATTGGGAATGGATAAAACCTTATTATTATGCTTATTATTATTTTCCCTAACCCTTCCCATTTAAGTAGACTTTTTTGGGAAAGCGTAGAAAGGGATCCTTTAGGTGAACCAAGCATTCTTTTTAAAGAAACTTGGTTAGAACTTACGTGAAAAGTTAAGTTAAACCTTGGTATTTATTATCAAGGGGGTCGTATATTTAATTTCATCTCGAGATGACCTTTCTTCGGATATAGATTTTTGAATGACACAACAATAAAATGAACCCTTTGTCTTTTTTATGGTTATTAATGGTAAAATATATTTTTGGGAGAGCATGAAGATAAAAAGGAAAATGAAACCATTTCTGTATTTGAACGTAATATTGTGGAATAGTCTTTATCTAAATCAACTTTTAAGGGGGATATCATGAGAGAAATAATTTATTTAGACACGGATTTTTTACATTCATTTTTAGCTCAAACTCAAGGAGGTTTACCTACTGATTATACTAGAGAAAATGAGGAATATACGCAGGAAGACCTTCAGCGAACAAGCGGTTATCAGTCTAATAATTATACTGAAATGGAAGGTAAAACAGGGAAATTTAATATACCAACCATTTTAGAAACTCCTGAGGGAGCTTTAAAGTTACATTTTGAGCCAGGTAAGTACAGTTCAGAAAATACATTTTGGAGTGAATCTGATTTAGGGAGAGAGCTTATCTCAAAAAAATTACATGATAACTCTATAATTGAATTTGAAAATTACTTACTTAACGAAGGAAAGGTAACAGAAACGAAAGTAGTAAGTGGTGACGAGACATATATAAAAGTAAACTCAAGTTTTGAATTAATTGATTTCAACACTTTTAATACAACTTTTAGTGAAGATATGGTATATACAATGAATAAAGAAATTGAGAAGGAAAAAAACGCCAAACTAAGGGAAATAAATCAAAATGATGGGTTAACAAAACAGCAAAAGAAAGATCACCGAGATGAAGTTAATAGAATAGCTGAAGAATCAAAGAAAAAAAATGAAGTTGATTTTAAAGACTATCGGGAAACTTTAGGATTTCTCAAAGAATTTTTACCATCTAACTTTTTCTTAAAAACACCAAACTCTTTAGCACCATTGAAAGAAGAGTATTTAAGGGAAAGTAGAAACCAATTACTTTTTAAATATGGTAATAATGAGGATGGAGCAAAAGTTACTATGATAGGTAAAGTTACGAGAAAAGTGCATTGTAATGAAGATTATACCGAGATTGCGGAGGACAGGAAGGCAGTAAGTCAAATGTCTTATATTTGGAAAAGTTTGGTTGATGATATGTTAGTAAATCATCTGGGTATTATTGAAGACGGAGATTTTGTGGTTAATCCTATTGCCATTTATTTTGAATAAGTCTTCTATTATTAGAGCGTCTTTTTAGGCGTTCTTTACTTTTATTTATTTCCTCTTGAACAAGGTTATGATGCTTTCGGCTATCTTCAAGATCTTTCTCGATTATTTCAAAACCTCTTCGAAACATATGTTCAAGTCTTTCTTTATTCATCGTTTACCTCCTTTTCAAGCATTTTCTTTTAATTCTAAGATATTTATACCTTCTATTCAATCACTTTATTCCAGCAATGGTATCTCGTGTTTCATCTTACATTAGCAAAAGAGAAAAGGATCCTCAGGTGAGGTATCCTTTTTCTTTTAAGCTAAAGTAACCTTCGGGGTTATCAGAAACGATTAGAGAGTCTAAGACTTCAATACCAATTAGCTCGCCTGCTTCCTTCAACTGCTTACTAACTTGGATATCCGGATTGCTTGGCATGGTATTACCTGATGGATGCTGGTGAGCAACAACTATAAATGCTGAGTTATTAAGGATCGCTGCCTTAAAAATCTCTCTGGGATGAACAATACTGGAATTTAAAGAGCCAACATGCGCCCTATGTACAGCAATAACCTCATTTTTTGTATTCAAGCACATCACCAACATCACTTCACGATCATCATCCCCAATAAATTCAGTAGCTACTACAGCAGCATCTTCAGGAGAACGAATGGTACTTTTGTTCACCTCTACTTCTAATTTTACCTGTTTAATACGCTGAATTTCCATTATGCTTTTCATGTTAATTCCTCCTTTTCTTTGGTGGCTACCACTTAATTTTTTCGAGAATGGCAGTAGAAGGGAGAGCCGGAGGCGAATACGAAGTATCAAAAAAACCTTAGTGAAAGTTAGAAAACCCAATGACTTAGGGAGCGTTAAAGGCGAAATTTCCTTTTTACGCTCCCTTAGCCAACTTGGTTTTCTTACTTTCTCTTAGGGCTTTTGCAGACCCTTTACCGCCATGACGAGAAAATAATTACAATAAGGAGACCAAAGAAGGATGGATACAACTGCATAATAGAAAAAGCAAAAAAGGTATTAGCTGGTCTACAGCTAATACCTTTTGCGCGTATGTGTTAACTGCGATAGCATTTAACACATCGGTTTGCGGAGGGTTCGATGCCCGGAGCAAACCGCATAGATATTAAGTTGGTTCATGAAATCAAGTGACTAGCTTTCCGATGCCAAGAGGAAAGTATCCACGCCTTTAGGTATATACTTTCGTAACATCTATATTTTCAACATGGACTTTTCCATCAACCTTCGTAAGTTTTAATGTAAGTGGATCGTAAGAAGAAAAGAGATCCTTCAATTTGGTAACGAAACTTTTCTCTTCTTCTTTAAAATCCGAAAAGTCTATTGCTGATAAAATCATCTCAACTCGATAGTCTTCAAATGGATTGTACTTATCGATTTCTCTCTTCATGTCTAACCATAATTCATGGCCATTTTTCCCTTGAATACAGATAGGAAATATTTTTTCCTCTTGAATAGAGTCACCTTCTTCGACTAAATAGTTACCTCTGCTGATTGCTTGACCTCTTTCTAAATATAAATAAACAGCATCAATTTCATCTAAGATTCTTTGAGAATAATAAGCAGTAAAACCTTCAAGGTGTGAAAGTGTATCCATATATCCAATCATAGAAGGTATTGCAACAATTTTATTATCTGGATTTTGGTAAAAATCAACCCCAGGTAGATCATATTGTTGGGACTCAACAACATCAAATTTTGTACCACTCACCTCTAATTGATCATCTGGAACATTATAATAAACCTGGCGATTTTGCTTAATAGCGTCTTCCAAATCAATCCCTATAGATTTTAACAGTCTTACAGTATTACTTGGACCATATCCTCCGTAACCTGCATTATAGTCATCTCTCCAGAATTCATCACCATTTTCATTTCTTACTACTAGTCTTGGTACGTTAATAATCTTTTTAAGCTTATGATTATGAGAGACTTCTTCTGTTTCATAGTAACCTTTTAGCATAGCATCTTTATGAACAAAACAAGCGAATACTTCCTTAACGGAAGATAGTTCATTAAATTCAGGTCGAACCTTTTCCCAATCTTCATTAAAATATCTTACCACTTCACTCACACTCCCCATTAAAAGTTATTTGACGGACGGATGGCTTGTTTCTCAAGGGCTAAAGTCTTTTATGGACTCTCCCTAATTCAATGCAACAGAGACTCCGTGAATTTTATTAGCTGCTTCAAATTTAAGTTGGAACAAATAATTAGTTATCTCTTTTGTCGCTTTCGTTCTTCATTCTTTTGTAAGTGACTGTTACATCTCTCCCATGCACCCTGCTCTTGACTTTACTCATTAGAATAGACAAATCTTTAAGTTGTTTATCAGTTAATTTTATCATTACAGATTAGACCCCTTACATAAACGTTATAAAAGCAAAAGTTCCTTCTAAAAAACTTAAGTTTTTCTTTACGTCACTTAAGTGACTCATGAGTTTTGATTAATTGCTATCCTCCAAAAAATCTTTTAATTGTTGTTCTAATACCTCAATTCCTTCAGGACTTACTATAATCCCATCGTGCAATTGAACATTGTCATCACTGACTTCCCCTGTAATGATACATTCATTATTAGGCGTGTATTTCTGGATAACAATTTTTTCATTATCTACATAGATCTCAAGGGGATCTTGTTCATGAATATCTAAAGTTCTTCTTAATTCACTCGGAATAACAACCCTTCCAAGCTCATCAACGTTTCTAACAACTCCAGTACTTTTCATCTAATTGCTCCTTTTATATCTTTTGTATTTATAAAGGTTCAGCCTTGATTTGTTCAAAGTCATTAACTAACCATTCGTCTCCTTCTTGCTGTAAAAAAACTTGTAACGTCATTTTTTTGTAGCTGGATTCTTGATTGGCTAAATTCTTTACCTCTTGATCAAATACCACATAAGCACTTCGATCTTCTATAGATAAGTAAACAGCTACATCAGAAGCATCAAACTCATATTTCAACCTTTCCTCGTCTCCGGGAAACAGCTTTTCGAATAATTCCTGTGTAAGTATGACTTTGGCATCTTCTTTTCTTTCCTCATAATTATCTTTTTTAACATCAAACGTGGATTCGATAAATACATTCACGCTTTCCTTCATCTTTTGACTAGATGCGTCTTCGGATATTTCTGTTTGTTCACGCTTAGAATTTTGAAGATACTCAATTTGTTCTTCCTGCTTTTTTATAGTAGCTTCCAATTCCTGAATTTCGTTATCCTGTCCTTCTGCGCTGGAAAGTCCAAACCAAACACCTACTATAAGTATGATCCCAGCAATCAGCGTTACCGTCTTTATTAGTAAGTCCTTCGTCATTTTACCCCTCCCCAAGATCGAAAAAATTTAATGGATCTTGGTGGCCGCTCCATTCTTCGTTTTTTGCTTCCAGGTGTAAGTGGGGGCCAGTTGAATTACCAGTACTTCCACATACGCCTAGTTTCTTGCCAGATTCTACAACGTCTCCGGTGCTGACTTTAATAGAAGATAAATGAGCATAAGCCGAAATAACATCCCCATGATCCACCATGACTAAATTACCGTAACCTTTACCTTGAGAGGCATAAACCACTCTTCCAGAATCTACGGATTGTATAGGTGTTACTCCACCAATGCAAGCAAAATCAACACCTTTATGATTTTCTCTAGCCCCTGTAAATGGATCATCCCGCATTCCGAATGAGCTTGTAATGTTCATAACACCTTCAATCGGCATCGACCATTCACCACTTCCTACACCAGTGGAAAAATCATAATAACCAAGTACCGCATCTACATAATAAGGATCTCCATAACAAGCATCATAAGGAACGGCTTCTGGTCTTATGCAGCTGTAACTACCCGTATGTTTTAACTCTTCATATTTCATAGCTGAAAATTCTATCGCTAAATCCTTCGTGTAAGAACCTCCATTGCCCATTACAAAATCAATGAATCCCCCACCAAAATTATAACTTTGCAAAGCTAGTTTAATGTCATTGTCAGCTTCCTCTAGCACATCGGCAAAATAAGATACGCCTTGCTCGATTGACTTTTCTGGATCATCGATACAACCGACAGAGCCACACAACGACTCAGAAGCTTGCATAGGGTCGCTTCCTCTTCCTCCTGATTCTTGCATCATTAACGCTAATAGAATCCCCACATGGTCTTCAATACCTTCTTCTTTCGCATACTTGGTCACTTCATCTTTATATTGGAGAACCTCAGGGGAAACATTCCCGACACTCCCATTCATGAGATCGCTGGATCCCTCGTTTGTAAGATTCCCCATCAACAACACAAACATAAAGATAATGCCGTAAACGACGCCGAAAAATATTAAAAATGGGAGAACATACTTTAAGAAAATACCTAACAAAGCTAATTTCGCCTTCGTTTCTACATAGTTTCTTAGCATGTTCTCCCTCCTTTACTGGTCAGAATCCTTGTGTAATCGTGAGGTGCGATTTAATAACCCTTCTTCTGAACGGCTTCCAATAGGTTTTTTATTCTGCCTTCTTTTTGAGGTGGATTTATTGTTAGATTGATAGTTAGTAAACCTAGATTGATAAGGGTTTCTACCTGATCTCTTGTATGGCTGTTTTTCTTGTTTCGGATGTATGGTTTGTTGATTAGAGGAGACCTTGTTTGCTTTACTTTTTCCCACTTGATTATCCTTGATTTGCTGTTGAGCTTCCCATTTCGTAATTGGTTTATCCTTACGAATGTTATATTTTTCTCGGACAGATTGATTCACATTCTGATTAGCAGAAGAACCAACCTTCTTAGCTGTCACTCCTGCTGAGGGCATATAGGCCTTCGTATTTCCTTCTACATTTTTCTTGTCGGCTGTTTTTTGATTAGTTAATGAATGATTCTTATTTGATTTAAAACCTGATTTGTATTGTCGAGGGTTGCGTGCTCCTTGGGTCGAATTCACGCTACCTGAAGGATGTTGCATGTAATTAGATCCTACAGCTTCCTTGGTTTTCTCCGTAGCTTCATTAGTTGACACGTTTTGAATTACTGCATCATTGTGATAGGGATTTTCTTTTTGACTTGGAATCTCCCCCTCTTGAACGGCTCGAATATGATCTCTAGCCCTTCCAGCTTTATCTTTAATGGTCCCTTTTATATTTCTGCCTGAAGCTGTTGGTTTGTCGTTCAGACTAGATGTATTTTGAAAAGATGCCTTTCCAGCGGACATGCCCTGTAAGCCTTTTTCTTGCAGTACACGCTTTTTCTTATTTGCTTTGTTCATACCTTTATAAGCTTTATTTTGCCTTTGTCTATTCAAAAATCTTTTTCCTTTTCGAATGGTTCCTCTTCCCATACCTTCAGCTGCACCCATGTCCGATAAGTTAGGGGAAGCACCTTCTAGCATATTAAAGACAAATTGACGCTTCATATACAGGAATAGAATAGCTACACTGAAAATGATTTGAATAAACATCCGATAATAAACGTCATCGTTGAAATTAGTCATGTCATATCCAAGAGTGATAAAGCTTGTTGCTACAAGAACAAAGAACATCGTAATTCCTTTGAATACGATTACCATAAATGTACCTTTGGTAAATTTCCCAACCAAGCTTTCAAAGGAAGGAAACAGACTAACAAAAAGAATGATCGGTACTAGTAACATCATGATAATGAACGCAAATTGAAGCATAATCCTAGTCAGGGCTATAAAAAAGAATACAACCCCTTGGATAATAGTAGAAATCATCATAATCATGATATATCCCATTTGCTTATAAGCGTTCCCAGCAAAAATAGATTGATTGTTATAGTTATTAAACTCTTCTTCTTCAATTTCTGCCCTTGATTCTGCTCCATCCTCTGTAGCAGGGTCTGCCGATAAGTAACTATCAATTCGTTCTGGATCCTCAGCTTTAATTGCTTCTTCATCACTTGTACCGTAATTTAGTAATAAATAAGGTTGATAAATCAAAGCATTAAAAACCTTATTTTCAACAGCTATAGATACATCCCTAGCAGAATTATTGTCAAAGTCTACAAATTCAAAGGCGCCATCCTGAGATAGAGAAGGATTAGCTTGCATGAGTGTATTTTCAAGAGTTATAGATAATCCATGTGAAAGTTCAATGTAGTTAAATTTTTCGGATTGAATGGAATATAGCAACGATAGACTTATGAGAATGAGCGATAGTAACTTCATAAATGAACGCCAGTCCTGTTGAATATAAGAGCGTACAACTATCCCAATAGAAGCTACAGCTAAGGCAAACAAACCAAAGTTATAGGTTAAGGCTCCAGCTGTACTTGATGTTATATTCTGGACAGATGATTTAGTCATTTCTACAATATCTAAGGAAAAAAGTTGATAAACAATCATCAGTACAAACGAGGCCATTGTCCGATTAAGTGCCCAAAGAGAATTCTTTATGAAATCCATCATTTCAGATCCTGATTTACCCATGAAGTCATACCAAGCATCATCTGAATAGGTCATTAGTTCATACCGATTTTCCTCATATTTTTGAGATTGACGTTCCTCTTCATCAGCTGCCAACACATTGTTTGCCGGAATTAACAATGAAAATATCAACATAAAGGATAGTAAGAGTTTTTTATGCATCGACTCTCTCCTTATTTAGTAATTAATGCATTCCTCCGTTTTTTCGTAGAAATCAGCAGCTCCATCTTTTTCATATTTTTTCATGACTGTATTTTTTTCATATATTTCTCCGTCATTAGTTTCCCAATGAACAAAATAATGTTGCGGAACATCCTTTTCTGATTTTCTTTCTGCTTCACAGATAGAATTCACTTCAATATCGGAAGCTTCATAACCACCTTCTCTAATATCATGACGTTCTAAAGCTTGCTCTACTACAGCTTGCTTCATTTTCTTTTCGTCTAGATCTAAATTGTTGCCTCCACACCCTGCTAAGATTAGCAAAGTGCAGGCAACAAAAACTATCTTTTTCATATGGTCCACTCCTTCTAAGAAAAGGCTTCTTCCAACTGTACAGCTTCAGATTCCTTTTGAGTCGTTTTAAAGGCTTCAAACCATTCATCAAACAAGATATCTATGGCTATCGCTTGATTACGTCCCCGATGATCTTGAAATAAACACATCCCTGATTTCAGATTACTTACCACGCCGATATTGGCTAGGTTTTCTTCCATATCATAGAAATTTAAGATTGGCTTTATAGATTCATCTGATTTAGGTCGAAAAGCAAATTTAATACCAATCTGTTCTTTCGTGGTATCTACATTGAAATCATCATAAGCTTGTGTCACTAGAACGATATCTGTTTTTAACGAGCGTCCTGTACGAAGCATTTCATCAATCAAATCTTGACCATTACGAGACCGCTTAAGTGTCCATGCTTCATCGAAAATTATCATGGCTTCTTCATCTTTGCGTGTCGAGAAGATATGAACGTACTTAGAAATAGACATCATCAAGCACAACCCTATCCGTTCTTCTTCGTTCATATTATCTGAAGTCGGAAGTCGTAACCCTTGTAATCCCAATACATTGATTTGTTTATCAAAGTCTAATCCATAGGAGTCTTCAGTACCGAATAACATACGTCCCAACCCATATTTATACTTTTGAATGAATTTACCAAGGATATGATCTTTTTCTAAAATCCGATTTAAAACCCCTGACAAGGTAGGAAAATCAGATTGATTTACCTCTTCCAACACCGAATCATAGATTGTTACGGACTCATCACGAGATCCACTAACCTCAGCCAAGGTATCTAAAATCATAGTAGCAGTCTGTATTGCTTGGTCACCTTCAAGAAATACCAAAGGGTCTAAAGCTCCGTGAAACTCACTTTGCTCTGATAAGTGAATGAAATTAATCCGTTCATACAGCTCTCTAAACTCGGGAATATCCCCAAACTTATTCAAGGCGTCCTCATAATAATTCTGAAACTCATTTTTTGGATCAATGTACAATACCTTTGATCCCAGGAATGTAGACCACGTAAAGAAATTTTTAACAAGCATTGATTTTCCACTCCCGGGGGGGCCTGTAATTAAAATATTTCCATTAGTATGGGTAGCCCCGGATATGGCTTTTTTCGTGAGAAGAGGATTAAAAACCACGATATTATTATTGATCTCTCTCGCTTGTTCAACACTAGAGAGTTTCTTACCTGTTACTACTTTTCCTAATACCATACCAAAACGATTCCCTATCTTATTCGATAAATCCATAGCCGATTGAGCTAAATATGTTTCGTCTACCACTTGTTCAAAGTAATCGTATTCGGTATAAGAAGCTGGTAAGGACTGTGTAAAGAGTGTCAGCTGATCTACTAAAGGTGTGACCAATTTAAACCCAGTATTCTTAAAAAGATTATTCAAAGCTTCCTGTTTAGCCTCTAATCCTTCTTTGCTACGATCGGATAATACAATATAAAAGTTCATAAACAGCAGCTTCCGAGTATCTGCCTTTACATCATCGAGTAAGTTATCCAACCTTTCCGAAGCCATTTCTACTACAGTATCTTCATCTGCTGTTGTTGTGTTCTGGATCTCGTAATCAAAGTTAGCAAAGCGTTTTTTTAATTTCCGCACTTGGCGAACGTTGGTAGTATTGTCTTTGAACTTATAATTAATTTGAAACTCAACGGGAAAATCAATATTTTCGATGATGTCTTGAATGAAACGATAACCTTCTAATGAAACAGGCATTTCGTGGAAAGGCATAAACGATAGATATTCGGTATAGTCCTGATGTGCAACGGTCATATAACCCTTTTCGTTTTTAATAATGCCTTCCGTTAAGTTGTAATCGTTATCTGGAATTTGAAACATATCACTTGTTCGGTGAAACATGTAATAAATCAGACCATCAACTTCTTCTTCTGAGAGTTTTTCAAAGCTCTTGTTATAAGCAGTCTTGTTACTGAAGGATTGTTCTAGTGATTCATAATAAGTAAAATCATCTTCCACATTCGTTTGTAAGGTCATCAGTTTTGATAAGTCATCACGTACTCGTTTTACAAATTTCTTCCCCAGATCCATCACATCAGAAGTAACCACGTCATCAACTTTATTTAAGTGAACGGAAACATACACGTTATATTCATGTAAGAACACTTCATTTTTTAATGTTTCGGCTGCCCTGTTAAAGTAAGCTCTCCCAATGTCCGCAAATTCACCTTTTACAATCTTGTTATTAATTACATCCGTAAACTTATCAAAGTCGAAACGCTTAGGTAGAATCATAATATGGTAGTCATACTCATCATTGGCTAAAAACTCAGCAGTACGTTCGACATAGCTTTGGAAATCCGTTTCGCTATTTAAACGAATATACTCTTCATTCAACTTATAGAAAGCCCACACTTGCTTTCTCTTATTGAAAGTCATGTTCTTATACTTGTGAGCAATAGGAAATTCGAGAACAGGATTCTTCACGAACGATCACCTTCCTTCTCCACCATAAAAGCTTCGAATGACATCTCTTTTTCCATTTGGTCATGAGCGACTTCAACAAAATGTTCATACTGTTTATGGCGATTTCTATAAAAATTAAAACGATCACGTACATATGGAATAAATCCTTTATTATCATATTTTAGATTGAAAACAACGAAGGTTATCGTTCCTGGCACTACCGTAATTAATATAAGCCAATTTTTAGCCACGAAACCTAACAGGTTAGTATCACTCTGAAAACCAAGAATGACAAAACTAAAAATTAATATAGCAGCCAAGATAATTGAAAAGACAACCTTGCGAATTTCTAGGCCGTTTGCAAATTCTACAGCTCCAATGCGATAGATTTTAATAGGATATTTATATTCGGATGTAAAGTTTTCTCCTGTTTTCAAAAATATCCCTCCTATGGCTAAAAGGAAAAGGAGGTAAAAACCTCCTTTCCAAATTAGTTAAATACGGCATTCCCTACAGCTTTCGCCAATTGTTCAAACTGAGGACCAAAGAATACTACGACTAAACAAAGAACACCTAACGTAAGACCACTCCAAAACTGCCCCCAGTCCTCTCTTGTATAAGCAATAAGAGCTCGAATTGCCATTATCAACAAAATCAAAAAGCCAACTTGCGAGACAATGTTAGAAGTAAGACTCTGCAAATCAAAATTCATTATTAATCCTCTCCTTATTCAATAGATTCAACATAATACTTGTTCGTATCATTGTGTGTTTCTGAAAGACCTAGCTCATAAGTGTAAGAGCTAGTAAGGGAAGTTTCCTGATCGTTATATTCAACATCTACAATGACCTTATAACCATCTTCTGTACTTACCAGCTGCTGGATTGTAGCCGATTGAAAAGCTTGATTAGATAATCCACTTTCAACAGATGCCATAAATGGCAATTTATCATCACTAACACCATAAGAAGTAAAGAAATTCTCCAAGAAGTTTTGAATATTACTTTGCTCGGTTGAGGTAACACGTTCACCGTTTAATTCCTCTTCATCTAATGAAATGCTAGCTTTTAAATCGCTTTGAACAATTCGAACATTTTCATATACCGCATAACCATCCCCATTTGTAATAACCGGAACGATCACTTCTACATGATTGAAAACTTCTCGTGGATCCTCGTCTTCAACCAATTCCCGAACTTTGTAAGTCACGCGATAATGAACCTTTGCCTTCTCAGCATTGATCTGATCTGTCTTCAGATACTCTAAATCTTCAATAACTCTTGATCCTTTAAATTCCTCGACTCTTAAAGAAGAAGTATCAAAGCCATTCACATAAAAAGTGCTTAATTCTTCAATCCGACGTTCACGTTTTTTCTCATCCTTTGAAATGTAAAAGTAGCTTTCTAAAAAGTCCCGGGTATAAGCCAAGACTGCATCAGACGTAATCATATCAGCCTTTCCTACATCCCCAATTCGTTCTTCAATGGAAGTTTGTTGAGCTTTAACTGAGTTTCTTATTGTCTGATACTTGCTAAAGAAAATCACATTAAATAACAGTGATAGCGCGATAACTGAAAAGAAAATAATACTAGCTACACGGCTGGCTTTCTGCCTCGAAAATGCCACCCTCCGATTAGTAGTGTTTTTCTTAACCTTTTCGGGTTTACCTTTTCTTCCATCTACAGGCTTCATTTTTTTCTGAAATAGCTTTAATTTCTTCACCGAATCACTCCCTCCATGTCTTATAAGCCCTTCAATGGATGGCGTACATATACAATTTCAGGCTTTTTAATCTCACTGGAAGCTTTACGAGCGATAATAAACTGACCTTTACTTAGCCTCCTGATTTCATCTGGAGTAATGACATATTTTTGCACATGACGCAAAGATCCTTGGTCTGACTTCTGATCCCTTCGTTCGATCCTTCCGGTTTGCTTTTCAGTTTGAACCGTTAGATCTACATCTTTGTAGGTTCCTAGAGTATTTGCCCAGGCTTCTACTTCATGAGGATGATTGGTTTGGCCAATAGCGTAAGTATTGGTGTTACCTACTACTTGTTTAGCTAGTGTAAGATCTATTTTCTCTAAGTCTGCTAACATTTGAGTGGCAATAATACAATGAAACCCTGCAGACCGTGATTTATTAATGGTATCTACGATCTTTTCATTTGCATAAACAGAAAACTCATCATAAATAGCTAAAAACGGCTGGTCATTCATCTTTTGACGATTTCGATAAGACACTAAATAATTCAAATCGAGAATGAGGAATCGAGCAATAACCTTGATATAGTTGTCATATATCAAACCATCTAAGCTAAAAAACAGAGCTTCTTTATTTTCGCTAACCCGTAATAAATCAACATCATTATTACTTTCTTTGAACAAATGACCTATTTCACTATCTAACAGTAAATAAATCTGCGTTCGAACCGATGAAGCATTAGAAAATAAATACATATCTCCTTCTTCTTCATGAGCATATCTTTTAAAGAACCTTTCATAATTCCTTTCAGAACGTTCACTTCTAACTTGCTTAACAATAGTTTTCTTAGATGCTTTAGCATCTTTATCTTCTTCAGAAGCAGAATTATCTTTAGTGGCAGCAATCTCACTTTCTCCACCATCAAAATAAGAAGCAAAATCCTCTTCCTCATCATTATCTTCTGAAAAATCAGAATTTTTTTCGTCTAAAATAACCTCTTCCAGCTCAACCGTATCTTCGTTTAGTACTTTCTTAATTTCATTAGGGTCTAAGTACTTCGAAAATGTCCATAAATCACGTTTGAAACCATAGTCATCAATAAATTGAATAATAGCTTGAACAAGCGACGTTGAAATGTCTGTATAATAGGTGGATTCAGTTTCTATGAGTTGTTGTAATTTATCTTTAATAACGGTAGCATTTCCATACTTTAATGGGTTGTAAGTAACATTTCCCTCATCTGAAAAAACAGTTAAATCCTTTCCATACTTATCACATAATGTCTTCACATCATCGATACTTTCTTTGGACCCCTTTCCATCAATGAAGAGAAAAGGATACTTTTTCATAAGTGCAAATTCTATATAATTTAATAAAAGGATTGTTTTCCCTCCACCAGTGGTTGCCGGAAGAAACATGTGCTGGTTGATTTCTTTAAAATCCTGGTAAAAAGGTTTACCCTTCTCCGAAACCCCAAGCAATAAACGATCAACCTCTTTTTGCTTACGCCACTTCTTTTGAACTTTTTCATTAAGCTTAAAGCGATTGTTATATGTTTTCTCATATAGACTGCTATCTTTGAATTTTTCCCTTTCATCTTCCTTTGAATGAACTCTTTTGGAACGATAATATTCTGTTAGCAGATTCCATCCATACGATACAAATAATCCACCACTTAAATATAGAACATAGGATGATGCGCTAAAAGGTAAATCAGAACCGGTAAATTCCCGCAGCCATTCTACATCGAAAGGGAGCACTCCATATAATCCAAGATAGTCTTCATATCGATAAAACATCGTAAATCCAAATACTACAGCTCCTACAACAGCTAAAAACAAATGAACTTTCATTTTATTAATGAGTCTGAATATGACAAAAAATGGAAGTGAAAATAAAAAAAGGGGAAGTATGATAAATGCCCCTGCTAACATTCCAACTCCCAAAGCGAATTCCTGGCTAATCTGACTGTTACTCTTTCCCTTAGTGGCTAAATCGTGCTGCCTTGTATCCCTACTTTTGCTTTGCATGATCCAAAACCCCTTCTATTAGGTTAAGCTGCAACATGCTGGAAGAAAAACCTCCTTCTTTCGCATATTTGCCAACGGTGTTCTGAACCTTTTTATTTTGACAAACATAACGAACCATATCGTACTGACCATTAAAAATTTCATCTTTATAACGCGCTAATTTAGTTATGTACCTCTTAGATGATTTCCGCGTTAATTCAACTTCTAAAGCAATTTTCCTTCCGCTCTCCCAAACAATTCCATCCGGGATACGATCAGCAACTTTATTTATCTTCTGAGCATCCTTACGATCACTTGCAGAAAAGTTATCGTTAATGTATTTGCTTCTTAGTTGCCTTTCTGTCATAAAATCAAAATCTATGCTTTTCTTTTGAGCTATCCTTTTAAAAGCTAACAAACAATCATTCAATGATAATTGATGCTCTAGCTGCTTGTAATTCACCCGAGAGAAAGGCGTTAAATCACTGTCTAAAAAATGAACCCCTCTTGGCCGAACATATAGCAAACGATGATAACCAATTTTTTCTTCAGCAATAAATCCAAGATTCACTAAAACCTTTTTGGTCGCATAAATACTAACCGATGAAATATCACCTTCCAGGTAATTAATTAATTGAGTTGAAGTAATTACCCCAAAACGATTAATACCTTCTAAAACCCAACGTTGTTTCTCCGTTAATAACTTCATTAGAACTCCCCCTCACATTCCTCCTTCCAATTGTAAACATAAAATTCCCTTAAAAAAACTTAAAAACATCATTCCTCACACACCTAAAAATGAACTTGAACTTCTACTTAATTTTGACTTTGAACCTGAACTTAAACTTGATCTTCTCTTAATCTTGAACTTAAAAATACCTTAAAAATCTTTGGAACTATAAACCAATCTTACCATCACTTTCCACCCTGTTCAACCCCTATATCCAAATTCTTCCGTTCGTGCGCCGCCCCATGGTTTCCTGACCACCCGCAATCATAAGTACAAAGTACGTTGAGTGTGGGTGGTCAGGAAAATTTTTAAGCGACCAGCGTAAAATAATGGGGCGGCGCACGAACGGATATCACTTTTATAAGGTTTCATACACTTAAAAATTTTTACATAGTTTTTTTAAGTGATTTTTAAGCATATTTTAAGTTAAATTATCCTCAATTGGAAGGAATATACCTCTTATGGATCCAACTGGAAATCTTATTGGTTCATACATATTCCCTCATTTATAAAACGCATAAAAGTTTTATATACGAACTTACATTCCTGTATAAAATAAAGGATACAGGGATCTAAGTATAGAACATTGCACATAAAGATCCTATAGATCTAAAAGAAAGCTACCTGTTAACGAGAAGGATAATTTAGATATGTATTGGCAGACTGGCTTATTTTAAAAAATCAACATATCAACGGATGTTTAAATCGTCGTTCATATTGGATTGCCCATTGTTCAAATGGCAGGAAGAATACTTCAAAGACATGTTCCAGGGTTCTATCTTCAAACAAGAACGCTTCGTACATAGCTTTCCATGTAACCCCATTACGAATAAGCTTTTTACGTAACTGTAAAAAGCATTTAAATAAAATCTCTCGGCTAGCCAAATAAGTTTTTTGACCGCGTCCTTTCCCTTTTACGACCTTCATAATCTTACTGGAACCCTTTAACACTTCTTTTAAAGTGGATACAGCCATCCCTAGTCGCTCAGCAAGCTTTACTTGGGAATCACAAATAAACACATCTGTAAGCTCTTTGTCGGAGCTTGTGTGCGCTTTTAAATAATCCAAGATATCTTGTTCCCATTCTTCATAATGAGAACGTTCACGGTCTTTTCTATCTTTTTTAAACTTATACCAACCCTTACCACCAGATGTAAGATTAATAGATTGATCGGTCCATTGATCGAGTAATCCTTGTATGTACTCTTTCTTTGCTCCTCGATACCTTCCAGAATAAGCTGACTTCAATGTACGCTTAAACTCGTTTTGGCTCATTGGATTTTTTAAATTCGAATTAAATTGATCTAGCTCATTAAAAGCTTCTTCATATGTACGGCCACTGGCGTAATTAGCAATAGCCAATGTCAAAAGAGCATTATTCCTGCTGCTCATATAGTGCCCGTGATGAATGTGAGTGGATTGAAGAAGAGTACGATACCATTCTTGATTAATCTGAGCATCCTGATCAAGAGCATAAATGACATGGAACTTTCCTTTTCGCTTTCTTTTCTCGTAGGATTTTGACCACTCAATGAGTGTAGCTGCAGAAACGGTTTGCTGGTCATTGAAATATAAGATATTTTCGTGGTTTGGGATCCGGTAAAAGCCAAATGCATTACATCCTTGATCAACTGGCACATGACTTGCCAACGCTTCTTTTATATTTGTCACAATACGCTCGGCCACTTTAAGTACTTGAAAGTTACTTGATTTAGTCAGAAACATTGGAGCTTCCAATACAAAATAGAACTGGTAGCCTCTTGGTGTTTCTAAGATGACATTTGGAGCTGGCAACCTTTCTTCTTCACAAGCTAAAAAGAACGCAAATAAATCTGTGTTCTTGGTATCAATATCAACCACAAAAGTATTAATCTGCTTCAAATTATCTTTCGTATGTCCCTGGATAATACGGTTTTTAAAATCTATGTATGTACCGCCTAAAAAGGTATTGGGTGTCCAATGCGTTAGCTGATCGCATTGCTCATTCAATGTTTCATAAGAAGTAATAATATGCCCTTTCCCTTGGCTTAGATCTTCCTTTGAAGGTGATACAAATACCACACCACGCTTCTCAGACTCTTTCTTATAGGCTTCATGCTGCTTTGGTAAGGATGCTTTGGATCCTCTCGGCTTATATGTTTTTAAACTATTATGGGTAATAAAATCTAAAACTCCGGATGTATCAATCACTGGAAATCCTCCTTTAATAAATGCAAAAAGAGACCGATGTAAGCTAACGCCCACAAAGGTCCCTTTTCAACAAATATTAAAACTCGAAGGTTCTCCAAAATTTCCAATTTAGAACGCTTGAAATTTTACGGAAAATAGGATAATATAAACCTACAATTGTTTTTGTTGAAAAGCTAACGGTACCTTTGGCGAGGGTTAGCTTATGAAGAGAATCGTTGTTGGTAGCAACGGTTCTCTTTTTCTTTATGTAAATGTCTCTTTTTCGTCTATGAATCTAGTAATTTTTAGAAGTTAATCCAACTATACAGAAAATATGAAAAATTGTCTAGACCTGATAGGATTCGTCTAAATGAGACGAGTCTTTTTTTATGTTTTTTATTTGTGCGCACAATAGGAGTATAATAGAATACAAAAGGAATACAATAGGATGATAGTTTAAATACAATATTTGATAAAACAAGTGTTATTTATACATATTATATGCGCACAATATATTTATTTTGTGCGCATAAAGTGATATAATGGGGGTAAATATATTACATAAAGGTGGTATTAATATGAGCGTACTAAAAGCCGGAGCCGATGCAGGGAACAATGGTTTAAAATTATGGGTGAAAGATAAAGAACCTTTATCCATTCCCACCATTTATTCTTTCTATTTAGGAGAAACCACTGAGATTATGGATATGGATGACATTCCAAAAGACCAGCTGGTCAATAACATTGATGTAACGATTAATTCAAAAGCCTTATCAGAAAATGGCAATCGCTATATCATTGGGGAAAAAGTTATTAATGATAATCAATCACCGATCGAATTAGAAAAACGATCAGATAAGTCCAGAGATGAAATTCCTGTCCTAGTCACTTTAGCAGGATTAGCAGTTAATGCAATGCAGGATCAATATGATCAAAATCAGATTGAAGTAACTTATGACCTAGCGGTTGCCCTTCCTGTACAAACAATAACGAAGGATGCAGCTATGAGAAATGCTGACCGTTACATGGGAACTCATGAGGTTATTTATCATCATCCTTCCGGACGTGATGTAACAGTTACTATTAAGATTGAGTATTGCAAATGTCTACCTGAAGGGGCTTCTGCAGCGTGGGGAGTTGTTTATGATGAGAAAGGAAAT
Organism: Thalassobacillus sp. B23F22_16; assembly: GCF_043496955.1. NCBI lineage: Bacteria > Bacillati > Bacillota > Bacilli > Caryophanales > Bacillaceae > Thalassobacillus > Thalassobacillus sp. B23F22_16. Next base: position 20,463 of record NZ_JBIEKD010000026.1, read on the forward strand.
CTCTCTGAACGAAAAGTAGAATCAGGAAATGGAATAACTACAGTTAACTTTTTGAATAAAACACTGCTTCACTTCGATATTGGAGCCGGAACTACGGAGATTGTTGTGACGACAGATGTTAAGTTTAATCCTAAGTTATCGGAAGGCTTACCATATGGTGTCAAAGAAACACTCCTTGACGTGATAAAGAGATGGAACAGAAAAAATCCACTAAAAACAATAGACTCCATTGCTGAATTTAACGAGATTTACTTTGATACAGAACACCCACGGCACAATGAATTGATTATAGAGTCTACTCCTGCTATCAAACAACTGGCACATCGAATAAGCAATAGTGTTATTGACAAAATAGATGACATGAAAGATGACCCTTACGTGTTTATATATGGTGGTGGATCTGCTGTATTAAAAGACAGCCTTCAAGCTATTTTAAAAAGTAAAGACCGCACCACAAATGTCATCTTCTTAAAAGATCCGATGTATGTAAATGCTAGAGGACTATTGGTTTATGCATGTTCACCACGATTTGAGCAACAGAAGGAAAAAACATTAGGAGTGGCTGTTAATGGCTCGGACAAGAAATAAAGAATATAAACAAGGCGACAGAATTAATCTTTATTTAAGTCAAAATCTCCCCGATGATTTTATAGAATGGATTAATAGTCAATCGGACCTTTCTAACTTTTTTCTGTTCGCTGCACAGCAGTTATATAAACAAACAGGAAACATTGATGTAGCAGAAGTAATGCCAAGGAAACTAAGATTTAACTTAGAAGAGAATCCATCCTCCCGAAAATTAAGCAAGGAAAACCTTGGTCCAAACCTTAATAAGTCTGAAATAAATACAAATGAACCGTACTTAAATGATTCAAGTACGGCAGATAATAAAGAGAAAAGCGAAGCATGGGAAAGCTTGGACGAAGACATAGACGACCCTTATGCTTAACTTCTAACACAGCTTTAAAGCTGTGTTTTTTCTCTCTATTTTTTTATAGTGATGATAGTCCTTTTTACCATGGTAAAATATACACATTATACTGGAAGGGTGATTAAATGAATGAACTTCGTGAATTTTATTACTTAGATAGTAAATTATCCGGGAATTACTTAACACAAATTGAAGATGGTTTAACTCATTATAAATATGAGCATAACTTGGAAAATGGTTCAAACCACTCATTCGAAATTTCTACAGGTGCTCTTGCTGAGTTATTATCAACGACCTTGGGGGTACCTTTACCCGATGTTTCATTTCGGAGAGACGGAAAATCAAAAAAAGTAAATACTGAAGAATTCAAAACTTTAAATGAGGTTAGCCAGTTCTCCCGCTTGATTAATTACTTAGAACCTGCAATATTAACCTTAAATAAAAAAATAGACAGAGAGTTTTGGGGTAAACTTATTGAAAATCAATTTATAAAATTTGAATGCACAATAAAAATATCCTCACTATACTTATTTACAGACTTCACACGTAAGCTTGGGAAAAAGTCCATATTTAATCCAGAAACCACTGACGATTTTAACGAATATGTAGAACACTCTGAAATTATTGAGAACAAAAAATCTCAAAAGGTATTACTCAAACCCCATTTTTCTCCAGATATTAATAGGTACTATTTTGTATCAGAAATACGAAAGAGATTTCTAGATGATGATATCAGTTTAGTAGACTTAAACAATTGCACTTTCACTGTGTTAGGTAAGATAGATAAAAAATTAGATCATTCTGAAAAAGAAATTGTGTTTGACTTAACCGAAACTGGATTGCTTGAAATAATGAGAAGCAAAGATATAAAACAGTTTTTAAAGAAATTCAACAAAGATAATGATAATCCATTGATGTCAAAATTCTTGGCAACTGAGGAAGATGTTTATGCAACGAATCCTACTATGATTTTTAAACCGTTAGCAATATATAAAGCTTAAAAAAAGGAAGATAATATGCTAGATAAAATAAAGGATATTAAGCTCGCTCTTAATAACAAAAGTTATTTATCAGCACTAGCACTATCTTTAACTTTACCCGATATTTGTGGGCAAATAGAATATCCTAATTTAAAAAAGAAAAACGGAAGGCGTAACGTAGGAAAACAATATGCAGCATGGTTTGATGATTGGGTTAACCAATATTATGCAGATCATACAGGGTGGACAAAGGATTATACTAAAGCCAAAAATCCAATTCTCACAGGAAGAATGTGCTATTCTTTACGTTGTAAATTCTTGCATAATGGGAATACTGATTTAGATAACTGGGGCACCGATGAAGATGAGGATTATTATTATTTATACGAATTTGAATTATTCGTAAATGGAGCGGACTCATCTGGTGAGTACTGGGTACACACCCCTAACATTAATTCAAAAATAACAAAGACAAAAATAGTGCAAATAAATATCAATAATTTGTGTAAATATATTTGTCTAGCTGCTGAAGAGTACTATCATAAAAAAGATTCCTATCTATTCAAAAATCATAACATTAAGCTGATTAACTTAAATAAATTCCTATGAAGACACTCAAAATCCCCTTAATAATTAATGTTTGAACACAGCTTTAAAGCTGTGTTCTTTTGTTTTAAAACAAAATAATGACCTCCACTATAGGTGGCCTTACTGTATTTGGCATTTATTCGATGTTTGAAATGGCAGTATATTTTTTGCATATAAAAAACCTTCAACATACAACCGATGCAAAAATTATTGTATATTAAAGGTCTTTTGTGTTTATAGATTATTACATTAAAGCCCCCGTTTACGGAAGACTCGAATTCGAGATATATCTACTGTTATTTCACTTTAGCACCCGTTAATTTAAGTACATTCTTTCACAAACATAACCCATAATCTTCATTTGTTGGGGTGGTACCAGCGAAGCTGTCACAACCCGCAATAAGGAAATATCAAGATTTTTAATACTACTAACACGTATACCCCCATCCTGTTTTGGATGGGGGTTAAATGATGTAGAAATTTTTATAAAGGGTACTTTACCTTTAGCTTATTTACTAACGCTCCCGTAAAACGTAGGGGGAATCTCCCTTTGTTTTTTCTTTACCTCCGTTCCTTATTAAAATTAACTTGCTATAAAAGCCTTCAAAGAATTCACATATCCGTTTAACAGTTCTTCTTTATTCTTTGCTGGGAGCTTATAATAAGGTACTTCCGAAGGGAAAGTTAGACTGCTGAGGAGAATGCCCCCTATTTGATTGGCAAGGAGACCTATGTCCGGTTTATCTTCAAGTCTAGCGAAGTGTATATCCAATCCTTTTTTAAGCCCGTTATAAATAATAATCGGAAAATTAATATCTTCAGCTAAATGGCCCATAAAACTTTCGGCTAGAAGTGTTTTGGCAAGCTTTCGATTTTTTGACAGAGCCGTAAGCCGATCATCAAGTATGCGCCTTAAAAAATCCTCTGTCTCCGGTTCTTCTGCAAACTTCATGACTTTTGTATGGAATTCATTCTCGAGTGCTTTTTTCACCACGGTCTCAAACAGGTTCTGCTTAGTGGAAAATTTGCGGTAAAGCGTCACCTCAGCCACATCTGCCTCCTTGGCGATTTCCTGTGTTGTGGTCTGGAGAAATCCTTTTTTGATGAATACTTTGATTGCCGCATTCAAAATCTGGTCTGTTTTATCTCTCATATCTATTTCACCCCATTACAGTTTCCGATCCGCTTTCCTTGTCGCCCTTTGTTTGCACAAATCTGTCAAGGAACATCAAGATTGCTGGCAGGACGATAATCGTGCTAATAAGAGCGAAGGAAATGTTCACTAATGTCATCATACCAAAATTGCTCAAGATCACGAAGTCGGAAACAAGCAAAGCACTGAAACCTCCGATTGTTGTAAAGGCTGAAGCAAAAATAGCCTTGCCGATCTTTTGGTTGGCTGTTATGATCGCTTCCCGTCTCTCTGACCCTTTTCGACGCTCCTCATAAAATCGTTCCATAATCAAGATAGTGAATTCCGTGCCTATACCGATAATAAGAGCACCAAGGGTTGCCGTGAGCGGTGTATAGTTGATGTCAAACAAGTACATCATTCCACCTGACCACCCGACGATGAACAAAATCGGTAGTAAAGGAATGAATGCCTTAACCGGGTGCCGGTAAATCAAAAGCAACGCTATAAATACAAGGCCCATCCCCAGCAACGTCATTTTGTATCGGCCTGTTGTCAGTGCGGTAACCATTTCCACATCTAGAACCGACTTACCGGTTACTATCGCATTGATGCCTTCCGGCTGGCTTTCTGAAACGTATGCTTCCATTCTTGCTATGAAATTTTGCAATTCTTCTGCCTCAAGATGCTTGATGCCGACATTCACGACAGCGCTGTCTCTATTTTCATTCACAAAAAGCTTCAACTGTTCTTCCGGCATATCCGCTAGAATGTCGGCTGTTTCTTCCTGATCCGGCATCTCTCCATCATTTGCTTGCTTTAATAGTGCAGGCAATGAATTTGTATCGACGACAACTGACGGGAACTCACGTTGAAGAGAAGCAGTCAGTTCCTCAGTCCATTCCAACGTTTCTTTATCAAGTACGTTGTCTGTACTGTACATGATAGAGACCTGGTCGGTGGTACCCAGGATGTCACGCAATCTGTGAATATCCTCCAGTTCCTGGGTATCCTGGGGCATAAAGGTTTCTACATCTGTTTCCACCCCAGTATTCATATCCCCCCAAATGCCGGCTGTGGCTGTGACAATGGCGATTAAAAGGATCAGCCATCTGAGTTTAATAATTAAGTTGGTGAGCATGCCAAAAGCCTTCTCCATTTTTGAATGCTCAGGCTTTGCTTTCTGATTCTCTGTCCTTGATCTTGTGAAAAAATGATCCCGGGTAAATAGGATCGGAATCAGGATAAACAATCCGACTATAAAGCTGACCACCATGCCAATTGTCAGCATTTTTCCGAAGTCTTGTATCATTGGGACCGGTGACGTATACAAGGATAAAAACCCTACGGCTGTAGCTAAAAGAGCTGTAAGGACAGCGGGTGTCATCTTGATTACGGTCTTTTTGGCACTTTCGGTGCTTTTGTTTTTCATCTTTATTGTTCCTCCCCTTTCATTTCTTCTGTATATCTGCTTTGGAATTGAATTGCATAGTCAATACCGAGACCAATTAAAATCGGGAATACCGCCATCGAAACCATCGTGATTGGCACACTGATCCACCCCATCAATCCAACTGTACCAATTACAGCAATCAAGATTATCACAAGCGGCAATATGCGCCATTTCACACGGAACACAATACCGAGAACCAGAATCATGAACAAGATGGAAAGACCCATCATTTTTTGCATGCTATTTTTCATCTCTGTTCGGATCGAATTATCCAGAACCGGTTTTCCCGACACCATAGTGTCTATCCCTTCAATCGGGTTCTTTTCCATATAATCCTTTACAAAAGCAACTGCTTTACTTTTATTGGTGTCTGTAGCATCACCCGTAAACTTAATCATGAATATCATGTATTTTCCGTCGATAATCATGTCATTAAATATGGTGCGCAATGATCCGTCATCTTCATAAATCATTTGGTCAAGTGTCTCCTGTTTTTCTGGGATAACAGGCGACATGCTGTCAGAATAGGTAATCATTTCACTGAGATTATCACTTACAGAAATGAGATTTTCCCCCATTTTCGTAAGTCCCTCTGCAAGCTTTTCCAAATCTTTTTGCTGCTGGGCCTGTTTTTCGCCCATTTCATCGAGTTGGCTTTGCTGCCCTTTCAGTCCTTTTTCCATTCCCTGCAAGCCATTGATGGTATTTCTGGATACATTAGGGAGTTGTGCGCTTTTCTCGGAGGCGCTAACCATCTGATCAGCCATTCCGCCAAGTTTCAGACCAACCTGTTTTAACTCTGCTGCCTGTTTCTGCTGTGCCGGTCTTCCTGCAGCGGTCTTTTCCATTTGTGCGGCGGATTGCTGGAGTTTCAGTGCAACGTCCTTGAGTTGACTACCCATACTGGAATAGCCGTTTACTAATCCCCCTGTACCCTGCTCCAGTTTTTTCTGTCCTTCGACCATCTTACCGATGCCCTTTTCCATTTCAGATATTTTCGATCCAAAATCCGGTAAGCCTGACTGGCTTGAAGTATTTTCTTCCATGTTTGTACTGATTTCTTTAAGTTTTTCTCCCATTTCCTCCAGACCGTCAGCCATTTCCGTCAGGCCTTCTTCATATTTCTCGGCTTTTTTTTCGGATATTTTTAGAACAGCTGTATGGGGGCCGACGATTGAATAGATGCCCTCTTGTACCCGCAACTGACTTTCGAGGTCTTTCATTTGCTTCAAAGTGTCAGGTTTCAGCAATTTGGATTCATTATCAGCTTCGTAAATCACGATTACCGATTCACCGCCAAATTCCTGTTCCAAGGTAAGGTTATTCTGATAGACCTTTGTGTCTTCCTCAATAAGTGTGTTGTTCCCTGTTGCCATTTCCACCTGCTGCGCCCCGATGGCAAACAGTAATATAGCAACTATAGTAATCGTTATTACTTTTATTGGATTCTTTACGATCCTGTTTGCAATTGTTTTCAGTACCCTCATTTGTTCCCCTCCATATTTGTTAGTAATAACTTACATTATATTTATAAATGTTAGTAGTCACTTACAAACAATATATCCTTTTATATTTTTTTTGTCAAACTTAATTCTCTTGAAAAGGAAAGACCTCCAAAAAATGAGAATAGCATCTCTTTTCTAAATGGAATAGGAAAATTGCCAGGCAAACAAATTCCAAAAAAGGGAGATGCCATAAGGTTTATATAGTTCAAATACCGTTGAGAAATCCTACATCACGTCAAATAATAAATGAATTAGCACATAAAAAAGTCTAAAATTTGAAAAAACTTCTCAAACTTTTGATTTTAAGTACTGCTTCCGAAAAATCCATCAAGGTTGAAAACCGCCTAAAATATTTGAAGGAACATCCCTGTTAATCAAAGAAAAGGCCTACATATTACTCCTTGTTTTTAAAAATGCGATACAATATTTACCCTACTGCTAGTTGGTACTAAAAGTAAAATGAGAATTAAGGTACAAGGTATACCGAAACCTCCAAAGTTATGTTGTTTGGAGGTCTTTGGGAACTCTTTCATATCCATAGTGCTTAATGGTGAATGAAGCAATAATGCCAAAAGCGATAAATGCCATTGTACTTGATATTACAGTCCCTACTCCTGCCTCCCAAGGCAATGTAACCTTCCCTTGTGCAGCATTAAGAGGGATTACGATAGCCCACACAATCAGTCCCCAGATTGCACCAGTAACAAAAGTATTCAAACGTTGTATAGAAGTCACTTTCCTTATTATGAATAGCAGAATATATCCTCCGACTTGACCTGCAAGTATATGAGTGATTAGCTGCATAAAAGTTAACTTTGCCCCCATCTGAGATATTCCAATATTCTCTGCCAACATAACGATCCCTGCTTGAATTAAAGAACCAATCAAAAATCCTAATGAATACTTAATATACATTAGAGTACGCCTCCTTTTTTAGTTAATATTATCTATAGGTGCAGATTTATACCTTTTCTATATAAGAAGAGGTTAATTCTACAGTGTGCATACCTTTCAAATATAATGACGAAGAAAATCCAGATAGAAAACGAATTGCAGAATTTTTTACCGGAGTAGGTAGGTTGTAAGGTAAACGAACAATCTCTTGGAAATTGTATAAGAGACCTATTCTCACCCATCAGGAGATATGAAAAAATGGTCGGTTTTCCCTTCATAATGTTATATAGGTCCTTACTTTAATTTTTGGAAATGGAAGTTAAAGAAGGAGAACTCTCACAAATAATCCTTAATTAGAGTTTTTTTTACAATCTCACCCGTTTTCGGAATAAGAGTAACTAGAGATCTAATTTTATTTTTTTAAAGTAGTATTTTTGATGCTATAACCGTAACAAAAACGAACGACCATTTCTGTTACATGATGTGAAAAATATATTTTGTCTGCCAATCTAGCATAAACAACGTAACAAAAATATGTAACAAAATATTTTGTAACAATATTAATTATTTAAGAGTTTTGGTACAATCATGCTGAAAGGTGAGGATATGAATGAAATTTGGTTACATGCGTGTTTCGACTATTGATCAAAATTTGGATCGCCAAAAAAGACAGCTTGAAAAATTTGGATGTGAACGCATCTTTTTTGAGAAAGTAACTGGAACGAAACGGGAACGTCCGGAACTAAACCGTATGCTGGAGTTTCTTCGTCCAGAAGACACCGTTGTTGTATCGGATTTAACTCGCTTATCCCGTTCCACGAAAGATCTGATTGAGATTACGGAACTCATCGCCCAAAAAGGAGCGCATTTAAAAAGTTTAAAGGAGTCTTGGCTGGATACAACAACGGCACATGGGAAAATGTTGTTTACTATTTTTGCAGGCATTGCTCAATTTGAGCGAGATCTCACCTCTGAACGGACAAAGGAAGGCATTTTAGCTGCAAAAAAACGGGGAAAATATCCTGGAAGACCAAAAGCTGATGAAGAAAAGATCAACTATGCCCTATATCTTATAGACCAAGGGTTGAGCCGGACAGATGCTGCCGAAAAGGCCGGTATTTCCCGTATGACTCTATATCGTAAGCTACAAAGGGGTGAAAAACATTGAAAAGGAATTGGGAATTAGATGAGCTAATTGATCACTTTATCCTTATGCCTGATGAACAAGAGCAGATTCAACTAAAAAGGGGAAATACGAAACTTGGGTTTGCTGTCATGTTTAAGTTTTTTCAATACGAAGCTAGGTTCCCTCATACCAAGAGTGAGATACCAAAGACAGTTATAGAGTACATCGCTAAGCAACTAGAGATGAATCCCGATGTTTTTTCTGAATATGATTGGACCGGACGGACCGTTACTTATCATCGTTCGGAAATCCGCACCTATTTTGGATTTCGCGAAGCTACTCTGCAGGATGTAGACTTATTGACAGACTGGCTGTGTAAGCACGTATTATTTCATAGCCATGAATTCAACTATGTTGAAGATAAGTTATACCAACAATATAGAGAATTAAAAATTGTGCCTCCCACCCCTGATCGAGTAGAGCGCCTTATTCGCTCTGCTACCTACTCCTATGAAGATAAATTTTTCGCTTCTATTTATCAAAGACTTTCTAGCCAGACATGTGAAGGACTAGATAAATTAATTAATCTTTTAGAAAAAGTTGAAGACACCTCAGAAGCAAAAGAATCATTAACATTTCATGAATTAAAATCCGATCCTGGACGCATTGGATTAGAAACAGTCTTCAAAGAACTACAGAAACTTCAAACCATAAAAGAGCTGCAATTACCCTATGATTTATTTAACGATATTTCACCAAAAATTTTAAAGAAATATAGAAAGCGTACAGCAACAGAGGATATCCGTGAATTGCGCCGGCATCCACCCCAGATTCGCTACACACTTTTATCTTCCTTCTTTTGGCTTCGAAGAGCAGAAATTACAGACGGTCTGATTGAACTACTTATACAAATTATTCATCGTATTAATGTTAGGGCCGAACGTAAAGTGGATAAAGAATTAATACATAATTTAAGGAAGGTAAATGGGAAAAACAATCTATTGTTCCAAATGGCTGAACAAGCGTTAGATAATCCAGATGGAATTATTCGGGATGTCCTTTATCCTGTTATCAGCGAGGAAACACTTAAAGATTTAGTAAAGGAATTTAAACATACAGGGCCTGCCTACAAACAGAAGGTATATACGATTATTCGTTCATCGTACAGTTCCCATTACCGCAGGATGGTTCCCCGTATTTTGGATATGTTAGAGTTTTGTTCAAATAATGAGGCTCATCATCCAGTAATCGAAGCGTTAGAACTTATAAAAAAATATATAAATTCAAATGCTCACTTTTTCCCGGATTCTGACCAGGTTCCATTAGATGGTGTGATCCGTCCCAGCTGGAGATACCTAGTCGTGGAACAGGAGACTTCAGGCGAAGAGAGAATCAATCGTATTAATTATGAGATTAGCACCTTGCAAGTCTTACGTGATAAGCTGCGATGCAAAGAAATATGGGTACCTGGTTCGGAACGATATCGTAATCCAGATGAAGATCTGCCACAGGACTTTGAACTGCACCGTGAAGAAAACTATAAAGCATTGAAAAAACCTATTAATCCAGATGATTTTATCGCAAATTTAAAGGAAGAAATGACAAAGGCATTAAATAAATTAGATCAAGGAATCCCTAAAAATAATAAGGTTCGCATTTTAGCAAAAGGAAAGGGAAATGGCCGAATATCTATTTCTCCTTTTGATCCGGTGCCGGAGCCAGTTAACCTATCACGCCTAAAAGCTGAAATTATGAAACGATGGCCAATGACGAGTTTACTAGATATCCTCAAGGAAGCCGATTTGCGTGTAAACTTTACGGACCTCTTTAAAACAGCTGCATCAAGAGAGGTCGTTAGTAAATATTTACTACAGAAGAGGCTTATCTTATGTTTATACGGTTTGGGGACAAATGCAGGGCTAAAGCGAGTTTCAAATGGGGAACATGGCGAAAAATACAAAGACCTATTATACATACGGCGAAAATATATAGATAAAGATAATCTACGGGGTGCAATTGCTGAGATTGTTAATGCCATTTTGCGAAATAAAATGACAGATATATGGGGAGAAGGAACAACTTCCTGTGCTTCCGATTCCAAGAAATTTGGTGCGTGGGACCAAAATCTAATGACTGAATGGCATATTCGGTATAGAGGCAGAGGTGTAATGATTTACTGGCATGTGGCTAAACATTCAACCTGTATCTACTCTCAATTAAAATCATGCTCTTCTTCTGAGGTAGCGTCTATGATTGAAGGAGTTTTGAAGCATTGTACAAGCATGGAGGTTGAAAAGAATTATGTAGACAGTCACGGTCAAAGCGAAGTAGCTTTTGCCTTTTGTCATCTCTTGGGTTTTCAGCTTATGCCAAGATTAAAAGCTATCAATTCACAAAAACTTTATAGGCCAGATAGTGGCATGAGTGATGCTTTCCCTAATTTACAACCTATTCTTACAAGACCTATCAACTGGGAATTGATTCGTCAGCAATATGATCAGATGATTAAATATGCTACAGCCCTGCGTCTTGGAACAGCCGAAACAGAGGCTATCTTAAAACGATTTACAAGAAGTAATTTAAAACACTCGACTTATCAGGCCCTGTCTGAGCTGGGAAAAGTTATTAAAACCATTTTCTTGTGTGATTATTTGGATTCTGAAGATATTCGGAGAGAAATTAATGAAGGCCTTAATGTTGTAGAGAATTGGAATTCCGCCAATGGCTTTATTTTCTATGGAAAAGGTGGAGAAATTTCTACAAATAGATTGGAAGACCAAGAGGTTGCCGTTCTTTCCCTGCATTTATTACAAAATTGCCTCGTGTATATTAATACACTCATGATTCAATCTGTATTATCAGAAAAGCAGTGGCAGGATATGATGACACCTGAAGACTTGAGAGCGTTAAGTCCACTTATATATAGCCATGTAAATCCTTATGGTATCTTTAAATTGGATATGATGGAGAGAATTCCAATCGAAGAAAGGCAATCAGAAATAGAAAACACTTTGCATATTTAACTTTATTCCTTATTGCGGGTAGTGACAGCTTCGCTGGTACTACCCCTTGTTACAGGAATGCTGTACAGCTTGTTTTCACTATAACTAGTACTATGTATAATCAACCAGTAATCAGTTTTCTCTGTTTTTAAGTTGTAGACGATTTAGAATTGGAAATCCCCACCCTTCATTAGCATGACTTCGGTTCCGCCTTCTTTAATACCCACTACTTTCATATCTTCGGTACCAAAGGTCACATTGACTGACAAAAGTGAAGTATTCAGACCCGCTGCCTTCAACTCTTCCTCAGATTGGTCAATGCCATTTTGAATATTGGAAGGAGGTGCATTTCCGATCCCAATATGACAGGACGTATTTTCATCAAACAATGTATTGTAAAAAAGAGTATCTGCCTGAGCAAGAGGAGATTTATTAGAGACCAATGCAATTTCACCTAAATAATGTGAACCTTCATCTGTTTCGATGAGATTTTGTAACACTTCCTGTCCCTTTGCGGCATAATAGTCGGTAATCCGACCATCTTTAAAAATTAGATAAAATTCATCGATTACACTTCCCCCATAGATAAGAGGTTTAGTACCTACCAATTTGCCATTCACCTTATTTTTATGAGGAGCAGTAAATATTTCTTCCGTAGGAATGTTCGGAAAGAAAGGTACTCCCTTCTTATCTATGACACCCCCACCGATATAGAGATGATTATTGGGTAGACCAACTAATAAATCAGTTCCACGGTTATTTGTAAAATGCAGGGATTCAAATTGGCTCTCATTTAGGATCTTTTTTCGAGACTCGAAGGCGCGGTCATGATTTTCCCAGTCTTTGGTAGGATTTATTCCATCTGCCCGCGCTCCACGTAAGATGGCTTGCCATAACGATTGCACGGCTTCTTCTTTACTTACGTGAGGAAATACTTTCGTGGCCCATGAGAAGGACGGGACAGCTAGAAGACACCAGCGTACCTCGTGGGCCATAATCTTTGCATAATAACCCTCCAACTTGGTGCGGGAGGCCTTTTGAAAGCGGCTGATCCTTTCTTGGGAAATCTCCTTAAAGACATCTAAGTTTTCAGAAATAATATGGATGTAAGCAGCACCTGCATTGTCCCACTCCTTAAAGCGGGCAGCCTTCCAATCAGGAAAGTGATCGATAACACTATCTGCTGCATTTAAGTAAAATTCTTTGGTAGACTGTTCATCTGTCCAATCTATAAATACATTTGAAGCTCCTGACTCGTAGGCTACCGTTTGGATTAGACGAGCAAACGTAGCATTTTGTATATCACTATGAATAATCAATAATTGATTTTTTTGAAGATTTACACCAGCTCGTACCGCAAGTTCTGCATACTTTTTCAACTGTGCTTCATTAATAAATTCATATATTCCTTTACTCATTTAATATCTCCCCTGTGATGTTCTTGATTCAAGAAAGGGCCCCCGTCTATGTAAGTCTCGAGTTTGAGATATATCTTGGGGGCCTTAACTTTAGTACCCGTAATACACTTGACTGTATCCTATCGATATTCCTTTGCAAATGTCGAAGGTGAAAATGAAACGTTATATTTTCCTTCAAGTTCTTTCTGTACTTTTTCTGTTAGTTTCAATCCTTCTTTATTATGCTCTTCTTCAAGTTTAACACCATTAAGAACTATTCCATCTTTATCCCAATCAATCCATTCACCATACTTCCCCATCCATTTCATTAACTCCAACTTCAAGTCGAGCTCAATTGGAAGCTCTTCTATGTCAAGGTTACAATTACAGCGATTGCACCATATAGGGTCAGCGCTCACATCTCCCTCTACTTTTAATTCATTTGTTTCCTGTTGTTTACATAGACATTTCATTTTGTTTACCATCTCCATTTATTAAAGTAAACTGCTCGTTTAGTAAAGAATCATAACCTTTATTGAACGATTGCCCCTTATTATGGAAGACTTGATTTCGAGATATTGAAGCACAGATCTTTAACTAACGCACCCTTAAGTTAAAGATCTCAAACCATTTTTGTTTCTTTTTTCTTGAAAATACCAACCATTAATATAACGAGTCCGATTATGAAGATAAAGGGAAAAATATACCACATTATCAATCCTGCCCAAGCATTTTCTACAATGAATGCATAGGTTAACCCTATCGCAAAAGCTAAAGCTGGTGAAATTGGTACCATAAGAGCAATGCCCCATACCTTATATTTTTTATTTTTTGGTTTATCTACACTTAGCAAAAAAGCTACAAGCGCACCTATAAATGCAATTACATACCCTATAGCAATAGCCATTTTATAAATCCTTTCTTTTTTAATATCTTCTATCTTCTTCTTTCACTAAACTGCTCCGTTAGTAAAAAAGCGGTCGTCTATATTGAACAATCGCCACCTTTTACAGAAAACTTGATTTCGAGATAACTTAAAGTAGATCTTTAACTAAAGCCCCCGTTAGTAAAACAAGATAATACTTTCTTATCTGAGGAATGATTCTCCTTGTATAAACAAACTTTTTATGACCCAAAATTACCAGTCCACCTAACTGCAATAACGTAAATAAAAAGGACTAACCAAACTAACGTACCAAGAGAAGAAATAGATAAAGTAATTGTTTTTAAACGCCCTTTCTCACTAAAAAGTGCTGTAAAAAACGAACCCAGTATAAGAAGTGATAATAACCATACGTCTAATAATTTAGGCAACAGATTCAATACTTGTGGAATAACAAAAGTTAAAATCATAAAAATACCTATCAGTACCAATGAGATTAAGCCAAGATATTTTCTCAACAAATAAACCTCGCTCTCAATTCTAATCTTCATACAAATCCTAACCTACAGGTAATAACAATCCTAATCTTCTCGGAAGATGCATTAAGAAATCCACCATTCTTCTTCTACTATCATGCTCCGTCAGTTAAAAAGCTACATTCATGATAATCCCTATGCTTATGTAATAAGGGCAAGTACTCTTTTAAGCAATTGCCCCCTATTATGGAAGACTCGACTTCAAGATGACTTCAATTTTTTTCTTTTAAAAATGGCGGATGTTTCGTAAAGATAAATAAAATAAATAGCCCAAAAGCAGAATAAATAGTTGGGTATAGAACCTCAAACCCAGTCAAAGGAAGGGTTTTATAAATCAGCCAGGCTGTAATAACACTTACAAACAAGGCAGGTATGTAATATTTCTTCTCTTTACTGTTCTTAACTTTTATCAGTAAATATATGACTTGTAAAAGAAGAAAAGTTAGAAGTACCAACTTAATCACCACATTTATTCCCCTTTCAACAATAATTTCCCTCTTATTATTAAAAACTACATAAAAGCGCTCTCAAACGTTCTAATACCTTATTCTCTTTCAACCAGCAAAGGTAAAAAGCAACAAACTGAATCCAAATAAAGTACTTGCTATTCCAATTGCTAGATACATGATAAATTCAATAGTTGAAAGTTTCCTTTGTTTTTTAGTTTTTGCCAAATGTGAACCATAAAAAATTGAACTCATAACTAGTACTGTAATAGAAATTGCACGTAATGCTTCCGCTAATATTACCAGGAAGATCAACTCCCTTATTTTATAGTTTTGCGCTACTCCCAATGCTAGTTTATATTGGAATTTCACATTTAAGAATAGAAGTTATTCCTTGTTAAGCAATTGCCCCCAATAAAGGAAAAACACCTGTAATGACAATCAATTTAAAGTTCAGTTGCTAAGGTAAAGCCCCCGAAAATTGCATAACTACGTTAAAGGCCTCAATCGATAAATTCCAGTCAAATCATCGGACTAAGTGATTGTTGAAGATTTAACTCCAAGATACTTACAACTTAACTTGTGCTTTTGTGGTTTTGCAATAATAAAAGACACTATCGAAAAAAGAAGCAAAAAGAATGCTAGTATCCCATACGCTCCCCCTTCGAACCCCCTAATTCTCACGAATCCAATATAAAATAATGTAATTGCAACAAGTAAAGTTAAAATTCCAGGAACATTTCGTACAAATAACGGGAAGTCTTTCTTTCTAAGCCACCACGTTAATAATAAGACGATTCCCCCAGGTACGAGGGCTACAAGAAAGGGACCTTCTATCATGTTCACGTATAATCACTCTCTCTTTACAGTTATCTCATTTGAAAATAACATAATATGGAATTTTATTTTAGGTTTATTCTGTTTTTTATCCACATTATTTAAAAATAGGGCGATCACTAATACAGCAATCGCCCCCGTTACATGAAGACTCGATTTCAAGATATCGACCTTATAAGAGACTTTACACTTCCATTATTAATGATAAATAATTTATAAAAGTAAACCATCCAAAGGAAGCTATACTTAATGTAAGCACCGTAAGTGAGAGATAAGGGTGATAGCCCGAATTTTTTTTAGATTGTATTAGGAAAAATAATGACCCCAAAATACTTACTACAAATATCAACCCCAAGACAACATTCATTACACTGGACAGCCTGATACCGAAATCAACATGAGTATTGCGGACAGATTGAGCCATCAGTGCGGTGATTTGAGCCACTATTTGCGGTCAACTGAGCCATTAAGTGCGGGGGTGAGAGCCACTCTTATTAATGTAGCTAATAATATAAACAACCACTGGAACTTCACTCGCTCCAATGGTTGTTTATATTATTATTTGAATCTCTTATCTCTCAATTCCTGATCAATAATCTCAATAGCCCAACGAACTAATTCATCCTGATCTATATCCTCTTCTTCGTTCCAAATGCAGGAGGGTAATAGCTTTTCCTCTACAGCCTGCTGTACCTTATCAGGTAAATACATATGCAGAAAGTATCTAGCTATACGGTTTTCAACTGCTCGCGGAATCATTTAAATCCCCGCAATCCATGGCGTTCCCTCATCGAAACTTCACCATCAACTAGAATCTTATAAGAATCATGAACGATTCTGTCAAGAATCGCATCTGCTATTTGTGCCTGTCCCAGTTTGGAATGCCATCCCTCAGGTGAAAATTGAGAACAGAATATAGTAGAGGCTCTTTTGAGCCTTGCTTCAACAATCTCCAACACATGAAGTACATTTTCCTCTGACAGCTCTGTTAGTAGCCACTCATCTAGGATTAATAAATCAATCTTTTTGTACTTCTGAATTAACTTACGGAAGCTGCCATCTGCTTCATACTTTGCTACAGCTAATTCATCAAGTAATTCTGGTAACCTTATATATTTAACTTTATAAAATTGGCGACATGCATGTACCCCAAAGGCATTAGATATCCACGTCTTTCCGTTCCCAGAGGCGCCCATTAAAATGATGTTATGGTGATTTTGAAGGTAATTTCCTGTTGCTAACTCTAGTATTTGATTCTTATCTAAATTACGATCCGGATGATATTCGATATCTTCAATAGCTGCTGTTGGTTCGCTGAGTGTAGCCTGTTTAATTAGTCGTTCAAGTCGATTCGATTTACGTCTATCATATTCATAATCTACCAGGAGATTGAATCTATCATCAAAATCCATGTCCCTATAATCATTATTCTGCTTTTGCTTCTGATATAATTCCGCCATCGCACCCATTTTCATTTCTACTAGTTTACGTAAAGTTTCTTGGTTCATTATTTTGTATCCCTCCCAAAGTATTTAGCTCCACGGACAAATCCATAGTCGTCAGATGTAGTGCGAGGTCTGTTAATATCCGTTTTTTTATTTTGTTTTTTCTTCTTATTTCTTTCTACTACACTTTTAAAGACAGAAACCGTTGGGTTTGTTGAAATTTCAAGTAAGGTTTCTGTTGCTTTCTCTATTTCTTCATTTGGGTATTTCTTTGCTATATTCCTCAGTGTGCTAAGGCTGCTTTTTTCTCTACATTCATTTCTAAGATACGAGAGACAAATTGAGTCATAGATGGCCCAATTGTTTCTGCCCACTTCCGGTTATTTTCTGGATTATGATCTAAATATAATCGGTGATTGTCAGGCATATGGTCTGGATTGGTCTCTAACTGGCCAATTTCACCATGTTGTCGTTTATGGGATGCAATCCGGACTTCTTTGAAGTAAACTTCAATTAAATCCGTGGTCAGTCGAACATCGACATTCTCTCGGACATAATCATATGGAACGGAATAATACATTCGATCAACTTGGATGTGGTAGTTCAGTTGAACTTTTGCTGTTTTCCATTCCGCAAGTTTATACCTTGTTTGAGGAAGCTGTTGAAGGTAGGATTTCTCTTCTTCCTCAAACACCTTTTTACGTGAACCTGGTCGCTTTTGAAATTCAGTGGTGTTGATTTCTTCTAACTTTTCAAAGATTTTCTGATTTAAGTCTTGAAGATGAAAACACTGATAGTTTCTTAGTGGAGCGATAATCTGCCTGGAAATATATCCAACAGTGCCTTCGACACTTGCTTTATCTTTTGGCCTTCGAACACGGCTTGGAACAATGACAGTACGGTAGTAATCTGCCATTTCACGATAGGCTTCATTTAGAAGAGGCTCTTCACGATGTGCTTTCGTA
Source organism: Thalassobacillus sp. B23F22_16 (assembly GCF_043496955.1). Classification (NCBI taxonomy): domain Bacteria; kingdom Bacillati; phylum Bacillota; class Bacilli; order Caryophanales; family Bacillaceae; genus Thalassobacillus; species Thalassobacillus sp. B23F22_16. Next base: position 38,583 of record NZ_JBIEKD010000026.1, read on the forward strand.
ACTCCTGTTTTCAAATTATCGGGAACCATTGTTTCAGGAACTCCCTCAAAATACTCCAATGCATGAATATGAGCGATAAGCCAATTAGCTGATTTCATATCTAAAAAGGCTTCAACATAACTGAACTGACTATAAGGTAAGGTCGCAATAAAAACATACGCCGGAAGCGTTTCTCCTGTTGAACGATCATTAATCTTCAGTGTAGTTCCAGCCCAATCTACTTCCATGACTTCACCTGGTTTTCTTCGAATAGGCATTGTCAATTTATACTTTTTCGCATATTTACCATAGTTCTCACAAAAAGTACGATAGGCATAGGGGATCTTTCCACCTTCACGTGCCTCTGTCGAGTACTCGTGGTGCAGTAGGGACAGGGTTACATTCTTCTTTTGTAGTTCCTTATGCACTCTTTCCCAATCAATTGGGAAGTACCCTTTCTCAACAGCCTGTTTCTCTGGGAAGAGAAACGCTTCTAGCCATGGATTGGTCATGGTGTCGTTCAAGCTTTCTACACCCAGTTCTTTGGCACGTTGAACGACATCTGAAACTGTATTCCTTGAATGCCCAGTGCTTGAACTAATCGTTCTTTGACTGACTTCTTCAAAGTGAAGTTCCAAAATCTTACGGTAATTAACCATAAAAAAGCCTCCTGTATAATAATGTCATGCTTGCTGGCATGCAAGATAATTATACAGGAGGCCTTTCTCTATTCTATTTATAGTGGCAATGCATTCCGCAAAGGGTGGCTCTTTTCTCCGCAAAGACTGGCTCAAAACTCCGCATAAGTGGCTCATTTCAACTGCAATAATCACAACAAGCACGTTTATTAAGTAAAGTAGGTTAACAATTGCTGATATAGCTAATAATGTTTTCTTCATAGTACCTCCTTAATTGATGGTAGTGTATTTATTGATAAAGTCACCCTATACATAATTCCAATTATTTCAAATCATCTTCAGGAACTCAATCCTTTTTCACTAAAAAGAGACTTATCTTTACTCCAGATAAGCCCCCTATACTTTAAAACTCGATATCAAAAAATCATTCTAAAAGCTACGTAATTAATGGCACGACATTAATTACAGGTTCCTCATATGGATGAATATTTTTAATAATATTTCTTATCTCCTCTATTCTCTTGTAAGGCGACTTAAATTCCATTTTGCACTCTGATCCAAATGTTACTTTATTCTTTTCACCTGAATAAGGTTCTGAAGATTCTAGGGGCCTCCAATACCCTTTGGTCTCAGTATAAGAAACTACATGATCATACTCTCCAACAGTTAATACTTTATTTTTGTTCAATTGGTCACGTAAAGGTACAATGTATTCTTCTGGTAATAACACTTCAAACTTCACAAAACTGAAATTCATTGAAATATCCTTTCCTCTTTAATAGTAAAGCCCCCGTTAGTTTAATTAGGTGTTATGCAAAAATGATCATTAACTCTTAATTATTGTAATGTCCTCTTATTTCAGAATACAATATCCAAACATTTGTTTTAAAAAAGAAAAAATATGCCAAAAAACAACACTACAGTCCATATAAAGGAAATATGTATGCTTTTGTTAATACGATTGTTATTTCTTTGTTTTTTGTGCTCAATCGAAAAAATAAATAGGAATATTAAAAAGAGAAAATATATAAGGAAGAAATATAGGAGTGACCTCCACTGTTCAATCCAGCTCATAATGGGTCCAATAGTTCCACCCACCAAGAATAGAATTACGGATAAAACACCTACTGAGATACTAATTTTGGGCATCAAACTCCAAAAGGATCGTTCAAAAATATTGTTTCTCTTTTTTGCCTCAAACAAAAATATTAAATAGATGCAAGATAAAACTGCTGTTACGATACTAAATGTGATGTAAACATTATTCACGGGGGTCCAACCAGTCGAAGAGCTTACCAGTCTGCTAACAGCAACCAATTCTAAAGTTGCCATCAATACTCCTATAACACCCACTGTCAGGATTTGAAGTACTAACCATTTCACTTTCTAAACACCCCCTAACCATATACGTATAAGTACACAAAAGTTCTAATAACGTCCTCATTTCTAATCTCCCACCTCTTTTATTAAAGACCCCGTTGCAGGAAGACTTGAATCCGAGGTATATCTTATTGTTTTACCATATGACTCTTATCGAAAAAATAAGGAATAAATTATAAACCCAGCTACTATTTGGAAAATAAATATACCAGTTCCCTTCCAGCCTAAGCCACCAACTAAATCTGCAAGGTTACTTCCGTGACCACTACTTGAAGGATTGCTTAACTCTTTTTGTCTTAGTCTTTCTCTTCTTTCTCCAGGTGTTTCATTTCCCATCTAATTCCTCCTAAAATCATTTCTCTTATTACACACATACGATACTAATCCAAATTAGTTTCAAAACGCCTAATATCTCGAAACTGAGTCTTCCACAAACCTGCCCTTATATGGAAGACTCAGTTTCGAGATAAAATAAATATACGAACTCATTCATACGAAAGCTCGTTTTCTTATACCGCTTTGCTAATAAACATGGTGCTAAAGCCTACAAAGAATAATGCAATATACTAACTGGATAAATAAATACTTAACTTCTAACACAGCTTTAAAGCTGTGTTTTTTGTTTTAAAACAAAATAATGGCCTCCACTAAAGGAGGCCTTACGCAGTCAGTATTAATGAAGGGAGGAGCAATAAACCTTCCTTCGTCTTATTTCTATATTTCACCTTAATTGGTTGTGGTGTAGCTAAGTATCGATAATCCTTGGTTTCTTTTTTGATCGGATACTGATAAAACTTGTTTCTAACCGCTGGCGGAACACCTAACTCCATCACACCTGCGTATGTTCCATCCGGGTACTCTAGGATCCAACCAAATTTTGATTTGCGGTACCCTGTTACGATTGCATCTGTATATTGATAATTAATTACTTTCAGCCAGGAATGGCTTCGCTTCCCAGAATGATATCTGGAGTTTATATGTTTTAACACAATACCTTCTAAGGATTGTTCTTCTACTAAATCATAGTAAGCCTCTCCGTTTCCTTCGATGTAACGAACCTTAGAAACCAAAGAGCTATCCTCAACGAGAACTTGATCCAAAAGTATTTTTCTTTCCAGCAACGGTAAGTTAGTTATGTTTTTTCCTTTATATTGTAGGATATCAAACACCACAAAACTAACAGGTGTAGTGTTGCTGTTTGACATCAATCGCTGCATTAATGCTTCAAAGTCTGGCTTTTCCGCAGCATCAGTTGCAATTAATTCACCATCAAGAGTAGTCCCTGAAGGTATATTAATATCTTTTAACTCAGGAAATCTAGCAGTAATTTCATTATTGTGACGTGTATATAAACGAACCTTTCCATTAGATCCTTTATGAAAAATCAGACGTATCCCGTCCAGTTTAAGCTCTGTTAAATATCTATCATCTGTGAAAGGTTTTTCGGCCTTGTGTAATAACATTGGTGATACAAACATGATAATCCCCCTCATAAAGGATTATAGTTTGCTATATGACGCAAATAAATAGGAGGTTCATGGAAACCGTTCTTATAACCGACAACTTGCTCATTTTTTCACATGGAAAGATATAAACAAAAGAAGTCAAATTTTGAGTAAATCTCCTAAGCCTTACCTAAAGGTTATTGGTAAAATAACACCGAATATATAACTTAAGATTTAAACATGTGTGAAAAGCTTAAGAAAGGTAAATATCAATGCTAAAAAGCTTTGTAAACCTAAAAACACAAGATATTATCTAAGTTAAATAAGGTGATTGTAAAGCTTAAGGTAAACCAAAACTAAAGTGATTTTATAAGTGCGTATACTTTCTGCCAAAAGAAAATATTTTTAATCTCATTCTAAACTTTCGTATAATTAAACCATGCATTATACTTAAGAACCAAACATACATAAAAAGCTTTGTGAAATTGAAAATCAACGTTAAAAAGCTTTGTAAATTCAAAAACACAAGATATTATCTAAGTTAAGAAAGGTGGGTATAAAGTTGAAGGAAAATCAAAATCAAAGTGAAGAAAAGGTTAGTGAAAACTTAGATGATCTTTCACTAACAGTTAAAGAGGCAGCAAAACATATTGGAGAAAGTCCTCATGTAATCCGCAATTGGATGCGCGAGCTAAAAAATCATATCCCGACATCAAAAGGGGAGAATGGTTATCATCAATTTGGAAAAGAAGCAATTGAACAACTACTTATCATTCAGCAATTAACTCGAGAACATGGGTATTCATTAAGGCAGGTGGAACATTATCTTGCCACTGGAGGGGAATTTAAAAAACCGGAACCAGTAACCAATGCTTCAGAAGATATCATGAATAAATTAGATGCTATTACTCAAAAGCTAGAGGAACAACAAGAATTTAATAAGATACTGGTACAAAAGCTTAATGAACAACAACAAAGCAACGATAGATATAAAGAGTATATAGAGCAATCGTTAAACCAAAGAGATCAACGTTTATTAGAAACGCTAGAGGAATCAAGGGCTGCTAGACAAGAAGCTGCAGCTGCAAATGAAGAAAGAACCAATGAACAAGAAAAGAAAAAGGACAGTTGGTGGAGTCGTTTGTTTGGATCTGATTAATTGTCAGTTATTCTTTGAAACGGAAGATGTACTATCGTAAATATAGTAACCAGGACATAATAGGGTACTGCAAAAAAACCTAGTAAGAAAGAAGAAAAAAACTTCACAAATAATTTTACCATGGAGATAAATAAGCTCGTTCCCGGCCAACGGGTGGCATAAATAGCATCTGTAATTATAGCTGTTTCAGACTTAGGGGCAATTAACCGATTAATGAGGATCCAACCAGCTGGAATGGAACTAAATGCATAAATCATGTCCCAACTGTGAAATTCCAGTTGGACAAAATAAAAAGCTATAGCACAACAAAGCAAAGGGAAAAAGTTATATAAAATACGCCCCATACCATCATCACTCCTTATCTATCAACGTGTTTTTTCCTTTCGGTGCGTATTTTCATAGTACCATTTTTCCCTTTATGGATCTTATCAAGGTATTGCACAAGAAGCTGATCTGTAATTCTCCTCGGAATATAACCAAGGCGTTCACGGACTAAGTTTTCTAACACAAACATCTTTCGAGTAATATAAGTGTATTCCTCACCTGATATCTTTTCATATTCCATATAATTAGTATCTTTGGAAACATCCATTGCATCATGAAAAACAAGGTTTTGATGATACATTTTACTGCGCCCGGCTCTAGCTTCTTTTAACAAATAAATTAATTCAAAAGTCGATAGCATCATAAGTTCCGGGGTGGATTTATGAATGTATTCTTCTAAAGCAAACTCCTGCACCCTGACCTCTAATCTTTCATGATTTTCTTTAACATGTGAAGGCTGTAGACTCATTTCACAAAAACTACAGTAATAACCCTCGGCCTTCGGTTTAATAGGAGATCCGCAATAACCACAAGTCTTCATTTAATTCATCCTTTCTATTGTTTTGTTCGTGCTTGCTCTTTTTTTAAAAAAGCTTCACAAGTAGATCCTTTCCAATACTTTGAACCAGCTATTTCTAAATCAGGTTTTGGGATGATTCCTCTCTTTAAATAAACGTTGATTTTCGATCGATCATATTGAAGACCATTACTTTTTAGGTACTGAGCAAACTGCGTTTGATTTTTATACGCATCATTTTCCTTAATGACACTGAAGGTAGAGGTTTTCATTAAATACGTATCCTCCGAGAAAAACACATAGATGGCTTGTAACGCTAACTCTAGCCATTCATCATCCAAGTGCTTATAAAGAGATGCTATTTTAAAGTTTTCCTTCTCTGGATTCTCGAAAAATAACACCAGCTGCAAAAAAGTCTTTTCAACTTCATTGAGCTTTACACTAGAATCTTCCGTACGATTCACACTTTCACCAGACTGAAGTATCTTTTCAATAAACGGTAGTTGTTTCACGATAAGAGAAGTAGCTTTTTTCATCATTCACACCTCTGTTAACATTGTTAACTCCATTATAAAGGAAATCGTCAACAATGTTAACAAAGATATAGTGTTGCACAATTATTCAAAGTTTCTGCTTAACGATATTTTTCTGTATAAGGAAATTACCTTTTTGTTTTTCTTCTCCCATTCTTCATTTCTTAAAGCAGGGATAGAGAATTCCTTTTCCATTGAACTCATTAATTGCGCTAACTCTCTGTCTTTCTGTGAATTATTCAAATGGGAATGTACAATTATTTCATATTCTATTTGGTACTCAATTAACTTTGACATCTATATACAAGCTCCTTATTCGTAATTACAACCTGTCTTATTAGTATAAACCATCCCTGTATGTTTTTTCATACAGGGATTATGTTAATTAATACATCCCTAAAATATGATCGCTTGCTTTCTGCGCTTTTTGAGAAGCACTGACAATTAAGGTTTTATCGTCTTTTAACTTCTTTAACCACGATTGTATATAAGAGGCGCTATTATCAATGGTATTATTTTCAATTCCTGTCACCCCGCAAAGCATCGAAGCCCCTAACTCAGCAATTAGTTCCTCCTTACTGTAATTTTCGCTTCCAAATCTGATTTTCTCTGTAATTCCTGCTCGATCTAGCCGATCTTTATGGCCGGTACTGTGTATCATTTCATGAAATAGAGTGCTGTAGTATTCGTGGATATCTTCAAAATCCTCTTTGGGCGGAACATTGACGCGATCCTCAAAAGGAATGTAGTAAGCTCTCCCACCTTGAAAACTATAAGATGGTCCATTGAAATACTCTTTCTTTACCTTTTCAGCTTCTTCTATGGGGTCATGATCGAAAGTTTCATAGGTTCGTTTTCTTTCTAATCCTTCCACTTGGGACCCAACTTCAAAAACTCGATAATACCGTAGCAACGGAACGCTTTTTTCTTCTTCTGTTTTTTCATCTTCCACTTTTATCATCTTCCAGAACACGACAATGTGGGATCTTTCACCCTTTTTGACTTTTCCTCCTGCTTCCTTGATTTGCTTAAAGGTCGCATACTCCCCACCATCTAAAAGCATGGTATTAATCCCTCGATAAGGCTTTTGTGTCTTCCAATTTACCGCTATTCCATTGACCCAAGGCTTTCTCCATGGTACGCTCCCTTGCTCTAACTTCTCGATGATTTGGTTTGTAATCATTTCATAGATTTTTTTACTCATGGTTTTCTCCTCCTTATTTTTCCTTTGGAATTCCGAAGCGAAGGTTGTTCCCCAAAAGGGAATTATTTTTCCCTTTTGCTATGGAGAATCTCAAAACGACCATAAAAAGGAGTCCATAAAGCCATGGAATACCGTAGTGAAGCGAGGATATGCCGTGAAAGATTATGGACTTCTTTTTCATCTTCTTGGCTTACAGCAGGGAAGGTTCGGGTGTCCTGCCTGCTGTAAGGTTAGAAGATTTGGGATGTTTTACGATTCGGAGTGCAAAAGGAAAAATAACCAAAATAAAAAAGCAGACGTATGTCTGCTTTCCTGGAAATTGATGTTTTTAGAGTTTTGAACCTCGACTCGTTCGGTATGGCCGTAGGTAAACGGATCAGGAACTTAGAGAGTGTTGGCGAAGAAATGAGCCTTACAATTCCTAGTTATCGAGGCGTTTAATACCGAAGCGACACGTAGGGAATGACGAAAAGCGTTATTTGCTTTTCGATCAGTCCCTTGTGCAGTCGCTAAGGCTAACTTAGAATAGTAAATAGTGGTAATTTCAGGGGATGATGTTCATTAAAGTATAATGATTAAATTCGTGTTAGAAACCCAAGGAAGTTTTACTGCACTGCATTGAGGTTGAAGTTAGGGGGAGAACGATTGTATGTCATTGTTGAGTTGGAACGAAATCAGAGATAGAGCTGTCCGATTTTCTAAAGAATGGGAGGATGCATCAAACGAAAGTGCCGATGCTAAGTCCTTTTGGGATGCATTCTTTCATGTATTTGGAATTTCTCGTCGGCGAGTAGCAACGTTTGAACAAAGCGTTAAAAAAGCTGGTGGAGAGCAAGGCTTTGTTGATTTGCTATGGAAAGGTGTCTTGCTGGTTGAACATAAGTCCAGAGGGCGTGATTTAGAGAAAGCTTATAATCAAGCAAAAGATTATTTTCCAGGTCTTAAAGAGACAGAGCTACCTAAGTACATATTGGTCTCAGACTTTGAGAATTTTGTGCTTTACGATCTTGATGAAGGCGGAGAACGGCGCATTAAACTGAGCCAATTACCGCAAAATATTGAGTTATTTGGGTTTATTGCTGGCTATCAAAAGCAGGAGATTAAAGAACAGGATCCTGTGAACATCCAAGCTGCGGAACAGATGGGAGAATTGCACGATAAGTTAAAGGCCATTGGATATGCTGGCCATGAGTTAGAAGTGTTCCTTGTGCGGCTTTTATTTTGCTTATTCGCAGATGACACAGGCATTTTTGAAAAAAACATTTTCAAAGACTATATTGACATGGAAACGCGGGAGGATGGCCGTGATTTAGGGCTTCATTTAGCCGGAATATTCGAAACCCTGAACACGCCTGTAGAAAATCGTACAACGAATATTGATGAAACGCTTAATAAGTTCCCATACGTGAACGGGAAGCTATTTGAGGATCGTTTACCTCCTGCCACTTTCGATGCAGAGATGCGTGAGTTGTTGCTGGAAAGTTCTGCACTGAACTGGGGGAAAATTTCACCAGCTGTATTTGGTTCTCTATTCCAAAGCGTTATGGATACGGAGCAACGGCGAGAACTTGGTGCTCATTACACAAGCGAAGAGAACATTTTAAAAGTCATCAAGCCTCTATTCATGGACGAGTTATGGGCGGAGTTTGAGAAGATCAAAAACCTTAAAACGCAGCGTGATAAGAGGTTAGAGGCCTTTCACAATAAGATAGCGGAACTTAGATTTTTTGACCCTGCCTGTGGTTGTGGGAACTTTTTGATTATTGCTTACCGTGAATTGCGTCTTCTCGAAATGGAAGTCATCCGAGAACTTCTCAGAGGAGAATTGACACTTGATATTGATTTTTGGGTTCGAGTAGACGTTGATCAATTCTATGGTATTGAAATCGATGATTTTGCTTCTCAGATTGCTCAAGTTGCTTTGTGGCTGATGGACCACCAGATGAACATGCAGGTAAGTAATGAATTCGGTCAATACTTTGCCCGGTTACCTTTAACGAAGCGACCGAATATTGTTCATGGGAATGCACTTCAATTGGATTGGGAAGAAGTCGTTTCTAAGAAAGAGTTAAACTATATTTTTGGTAATCCTCCATTTATAGGATCAAGATTTATGACAAAGCTTCAAAAGCAAGACATGAAGAAAGTTGTGAAGGACATAAAAAAACCTGGAGCTTTAGACTTTGTGACTGCTTGGTATGTTAAAGCTGCGGATTATATAAGGTTTACTAATATTCAAGCAGGACTTGTTTCGACGAACTCTATAACACAAGGTGAACAAGCAATTGTATTATGGAAATATTTAATGCATCAAAAGGATGTAGAAATTCATTTTGCTCACCAAACATTCCAGTGGAACAATGAAGCTAAAGGTAAGGCGGCAGTTTATTGTGTAATTATTGGATTCAGTTGTATAAAGGGTTTACCTAAAAAGATTTTTGCTTACCCAGACATTAAAGGACTACCTACCGTAAGAATGGTTGATAAGATTAATCAATATTTGTTAGATGCACCTACTGTATTTATCGAGAGAAGGTCAAAACCTATTTCCTCTGCTGCTACGCCCATGGTATGGGGAAGTCAACCTATTGACGGGGGCAACTACTTATTTACAGAAAAAGAGATGGATGAATTCATCTCGAAAGAACCAAAATCAGAAAAGTACTTTCGTCCATGGGTTGGGTCGAATGAGTTGATAAATGGGATTAAAAGATTTTGTTTATATTTAGCTGACTGTCCTCCGGCTGAATTAAGAAAGATGCCTTATGTACTGGAGAGGGTCGAAGCAGTTAGAAAAATGCGAATAGAAAGCAAGAGGCCAGATACTAACAAATGGGCAGATTTTCCGACCAGATTTCCTTATGATCAAGTTACAAATGGAGATATTTTGGTTATTCCTCAAGTTACATCAGAAAATAGAAAAATTGTTCCAATCGGTTATTTTGAAGCACCGACGATATGTAGTAATTTAGCTTTTCAAGTAGAAAATGCTGATAATTATTTGTTTGGTATTTTGAATTCATCCATGCATATGGCTTGGATGCGTACAGTTGCTGGAAGACTTGAGAGTCGTTATCGGTATTCAAATACGTTAGTCTATAATAACTTTATTTTCCCTGATCCAACGGAAAAACAAAAAGACACCATTGAAAAGAAAGCGCAAAAAATCCTGGATATTCGAGCGGGCTATCCTGATAGTTCACTGGCAGACTTATACGATCCATTGGCCACACCGCCAGATTTATTGAAGGCGCATCATGATCTGGATAAAGCAGTGGAAAAAGCATATGGGAAGACACTCAAATCAGATGAGGACCGTGTTGCTTTCTTATTTGAAAAATATAAAGAAGCAACCATAGGAAAGTAATAAAAGTGACAGTTTTATTGCGTTCAGTAATTACGAGATCTCGAGAATATCCTTGCGTAAAGAGTAACAGAGCCAATTTACGTCAAATGAAAAGAATGCTTTTTGTTTTCTCGGTATAATGATACCAAATATTTCATTGGTGGGCTTCTGCACCAAACCTCATATTCTTTAAGCGGAAGCTATTCTTCATCGGTTGTTTTTACAGACTTGGCAAGTCGAGCGAACAGTCTTCCCTTCCTAAAGATTTGAGGAGGCTTTTAGAAAATATGGAGGGTAAAAAAGGTAGAAGGCACCTAAATATAGTAGGTGCACTTCTACCTTTTTGATTTAAAAGCATTTTTTTCAGTGACCCGCTTCTTTTGGCCGGGTTTTTTTATAAAAACCTACTAACACCCAACTGATTATCGGTTCAATACTTGCTACAATACTTTTGCAGGGTATATTTTATTGGAACGCCAATTCTACAAATTAAAGAATACATCCAGCTGAATAGCGGTGACATTCTTGCTATGATACTTATATAGAGTATTTTATTTACGGCAATTTTATCGTGAGTGGCAATAATAACGGTGCTAAAATTAATTTATAGAAGTTGAGAAAAAACGAGTGATGATCGGTATTAGTGATTATGAACATATTCAGAAGAAGGGGTGCAACTGCTATATTACTTTTAAAGGGGTTGTGATAAAAGTGCATTAAAGATTGGCGAGGGTCTCCCTCCAATGCATGGTACGATTTTATTTAATCAATTGTATCTTGATTTAGAATTATCCCCTCATAGAAAATGAGAAACGGAAGGTGGATTTTAGAAAAGGGGTGTACCCCTGCTATATTACTATTAAGAGGTATTTTTAGGAGGTGAGATGAATGGATAGACAAGCTAATACTATTTGGGCTTTAGTCGTCCTCGCATTAATCTTGCGTTTTCTGTAATGACCGGAAGCGGGGTAACAGCAGCGGCCAAACTTTTGTTACCCGGCTCCCTCTATAACGCTAGTTTATCACGTTTGTGACACTAACGCTATACGGTAGACAAGCCCCTGGATACAGGGACTTTCTGGTGTTGTTTTTAAAATTTTCCCATTAAAGAAATAAATTCTTATTATTCTCCCCGCTACATGGAATTTCTTGCTAAAATATATGTAGTCGGATCCCCTCCCGCCATTCTGACCAAAAGGAGGGGTGGCCGCATGGAACTTATCATCTTAGCCGGATCCTGGGCAAACCTTAACGGTA
>NZ_JBIEKD010000027.1:0-49953 GCF_043496955.1 Thalassobacillus sp. B23F22_16
GAAAAGGTAAAAACAATAAAATTACAAAAAAAGGGAACGGGGTCTGTTTGTTATCCTCTTCCCTTTTTTGAATTTGAATACCAAAAACAACAGGTAATTTTTACCTTTTATGTCATTATTAAACTATAGCGCAAGGCCAGTGGGACAGGCCCCAAAATTAAAAACTCTACTACAAAATTCATTTAAATGCCTTACTTATTCTCTTATCAACATTTCTGTTAGGAAATTCATAAATTAATGCCCAGTATAAAGCTATTTTCGCAGTTGACCACATTTTCTCGTTCTTAATTACATTAACTATAGAATCAATTGTAAAAGGTTTAAAGATCAACGATGTGATTTCCCATTTTCCTGAAATACCTCTAGTTCTACGCTTAATAATTTCTTCAGAGCTCTCGTTAATATGTATCACACCTAAAATAATCCACTGATAATATTCTTTATCTAATCCAAACCCGAGATATTTTATATTAGATGATTTAATAGTAAGTCCTAATTCTTCTTTTGCTCCTCTAATGGCGGTATTAAATAAATCAGGGCCTTGGCTATAATTATCTTTATCTTGAAAAGGATGCACACCTTCAATAATACTAATGTCCATTTCACCAGGTCGTACCCCACTATCTGGGGAACGTTTAGTTAGTATTACTTGTTTGTCTTTGGTAATAACTACAAGCCCCACCCCAAAAGCATTTGAAAGATATGGAATAGGCTCATTATCTTGATGTGATAATATATATTTTTCTCGTACTGTCTTACCATCTGGAAGTACTGTATCAAGTTGTGAATTTAGTGCTTTAAATGTGTAATAATCGGAGGGTAAAAAAGTAAACATAACCTTCATATCTTCATTTAATTTACTTCTGGTTATTTGAAACCTTTCTAACCCTAACACCGGTCCATTCCAACTAAACTTTTCACCGCGTTTTTCTTTTTCATCTTCCTTGCGGGCAAAATTTTCTTTTAATTTTTTCAAGTCTGGAGGAAGTTTTATCATAGAATTGTTTAATCTAGTTTCTAAATTCTGCTGAGAATATGTCATCTCTCCATCTCCATCATAAACAAGGAATTTGGTTATAAGATTACCTAATGAAAAATAATAAGGATCAATAATCTCTTTACGTTTAACGAATAAGAGTTTAAAACGACGGGTTATTTTTTTCCAAACCTTCTTCAGCGGGTCTTCTAATATCACACCCATCAACAATCCTACTATTCCCCCGATTAATACACTCATTAAATATTGTTCCCTCCTTTTGATAAATTAAAATAAACTCTGGTATTACTAGAATCTAACTCAAAAGTCATGTTAATAGATTTCAAGATTTTAATTTGTCCATCTTCACATTATTTTCAGCTAAATAAACAGCATATGGAATAGCGTGTTTTGCTATTTCAAACTCGCAATTTATGAATCCTGGTTTATTAACATTTACTTCAATCAAGCTCAAATTCAATTCTTGATCAATTGCTAAATCTAAACCAATTTCGCTAAGATGATGATCATAAAAATTTTCAAATTCACACGCAATTTTATGGGATAACTCTTTTATATTATTTCCTAAATCATTAGAGTTATTTCTCCCAAAGTTTCTAGATAAAAACCCTGATATTTCTCCAATATATCCCCCCTTTCGCATTGCTAATATAACTGCATGATAAACTCCCACTCTAGGATAAATATCAACAAAAGACCATTTTCCGCTACCATCTTTCATCATGTGAACTCTTATATCAAAAGGTTGATTATCAATTGTACGGGATTCAATATATTTTTGAGTTAAAAATTCTTCTCTATTTATTATCCCTCCAAGATAATTCATGAGTTTGCTCTCATTTAAATGAAACTCTTTCTCTCCAATGGCTACAAAGTATTCATCTGTCTTAACCTTTTCTACAAAGTGTACACCGTTTGCGAATGAGCCTATTCGAGGCTTTAAAATCACTTTATTATAACGTTCTAAAAAAATAAAAATATCCCTCATTCGAGTAACTTTTTGGTATGGAATTATTGCTTTTTTAAGTCCACTTATAGAACTTAAATTATCATATACTTCTAATTTACTTATCGAATTGCCATAGAAATTATTGGTGAAAGGTATTCCTTCTAAGTCTTCATAAATTCTTTTATACCCATTTATACCTCTTAACCTTAATCTGTCATAAATTACATCTGGGTAATTAACTACCTTTGAATTCCATTTTTTATTTTCGTAGAAGTGTCCTCTTATTAACATTTCATTAAAATCAATATCTTTCGGAGTAAAATAAAAGAAGTTTACGTCCTCAAAATTTGCAACATAAGAACAAGCAATTGTTAGGTTATTGACTTCCTTTTCATCCACTAACATACCAATACTACAACTTTCTCTTAGATTTGCTACAGGTACCCTCGTTTGTCGCGCATTAAATTGCCCTTTAATAAAATCTACTTTATCAAATTCATTTGTAAGGAATAAGCCATTTCTTGCAATATAAACAGCATAAGCTATAGTATTAACAGCTCGTTCATTTTCATGGTACGTTGACTGGGGCCCGTTATTAACTTCATAAAGCCAAAATCGCCCATTACTATCAATAGCTAAATCCAACCCTAACTCACTAAGTGCGAATCCATGTATTTTATCCAGACCCATTGTAAGATCTAGCGCTAGCTTTTGGATATCCTTCTCATATTGCCTGCCTATCCCCCCAAATTCCCTTGCAAATAATGATCCCAGTTCTTCCGTTCTACCCCCTCTGCTAATATTACTAAGTATACTTTTTTTATTACCTATGCGAGCGTATATTTTTGTTAATTTCCACTTACCTTCTCCATCTTTTTGCACATGGGCACGAATATCAAAAGGTTCCTTATCCTTAGTACGAGAGTGTATGTATTGTTGTACCATATAACTATGCTTTTTCTTCAATATTACTTCATATAACCATGAAATGAAATTTTCGTAACTCATAACACTCTTCTTTTTATGCTCAGTAACAGTATAATTGGACTCCTTTTTTTCTACAAAAAATATATTCTGGCCTCGTTTTCCTAAAATAGGTTTAAAAACAGCATGTTTATAGTGATTTAAAAAGTTATGTATAACTGATTCCTCTGTGGCAATTTTAAATGGAACTAATAAATTTACATGTATTCTTGAATCAATTAACTTTTTATACAGGTGGAATTTGTCCCCCACTCCAAATCCAGTAAATGGAACTTCTTTTCTTAATTTCCTTTCAATTTGAGACTGGTAGGCGAGTGGTTTAACGGCGATATTACTTATTACATCAGGGAAAGAGTTTGTTGTTCGGTGCCACTTCCCTAGTTTAAAAACAGAAGCGTTTACTGATTTTTTTTCGAAATCCACATCAGACGAAGAAAAAAACAGCAAATTAACACCTTGTTTCTCTCCCGCTTTTACTAATGCTTTTATTCTTTCTTCTGAATAAACTTCTATAGGATTGCTTTCACAATAATAAATCCCAACTGTCACTTTCTGTCTATGATCAAAATTAGTACTCTCTTTTATTTTCTTTTTTAACGTCATGAAGTGTGGTTTAAGTGAGAATTGTAACACCTCAGAAATTTTAGGAAAGTTTCCTTTTTCCATTAAGCGTGCGATTTTAGTTAATGATTGTTCTATTTTTTCTTTTTCCTTTTTGATTTCTATTAAAGTACTAATTGTTTTATCTATCGTCTCAAACCCCTCAACGATAGAACTAAACATAAAGATACTTTGATTTATTTTTCTTTCTCTAACTAATAAAGAGAAATGATCAATAGCTTCTATAATGGTATTAGTTAATTTGAATCCTTGTGAAAGCTGCTTTTCTTGAGTTGTATGCACTTAAAAGACACCCCTTATCCAGATCCCTTTATTAAATTTAACTGATATTAATACTTAAATAATTATATTGGACTCTAAAGCATGCTAAATATAAACGATTGTTCTCATTTATAATTCCCTACAAAAATTTAATATTTTAAAGAATAAAAGAGGTATCCAAAAGTTGAATACCTCTTTTATTCTTTATTGTATATTAACGTAGTAATTGGAGTACCCCTTGTGGCTGTTGATTAGCTTGAGCAAGCATTGCTTGTGATGCTTGAGAAAGAATAGAGTTTTTGGTTTGTTCCATCATTTCTTTGGCCATGTCGACATCTCGGATGCGAGATTCTGCGGCTGTCAGGTTCTCAGCTTGGTTATCAAGATTTTTAATTGTATGATCTAAACGGTTTTGATTTGCTCCAAGATTAGAACGAGCTGAAGAAACTTCTTTAATAGCACTATCAATAGCTTTTAAATTATCATCTACCTTTGTACTGTCACTGAAGTCTAAAGCCTCACTATCTACTCCTAAACCTTCGGCATCAAAAGCTTCACTCCCAGAAGTCGCAATAGTTATGCTATGATTTTGACTTTCATTTGCTCCTATTTGCAATTGAGCATCGAAATCTCCATCTAGTAACTTCTTCCCGTTAAATTCTGTACGATCCGCTATTCCATCTAATTCAGATTGTAATTCAGTAATCTCATCGTTAATTGCATCCATATCATCGCTCTCAAGAGTTCCCTCATTCCCTGCTTGAACTGCAAGCTCTCGCATTCTTTGAAGAATAGAATGAGTTTCACTTAAAGCACCTTCAGCTGTCTGGATTAGTGATATTCCATCTTGCGCATTTTTAGATGATTGCTCTAACCCACGAATTTGACCACGCATTTTCTCAGAAATTGAAAGCCCTGCTGCATCATCTCCAGCACGATTAATACGCAGACCAGAAGACAACTTTTCCATTGAACTTTGCTGAGCATTGTTCGCTTGACCTAATTGACGTTGCGTGTTTAATGCTGAAATGTTGTGATTAATTCTCATTTCTTATTACCTCCATGTGATTAAAATATTACGAGACACGTCCATTTGCCTCGATCTATAATAACTCTTAGTGAGTTACTACCTAATTTCTCCACGGATAATTTTGTACTCCTTAGGTGCATTAACCCGAAGGCGCAGGTAATTATCCAGCTTTGCATCTGTTTTGACTATTTCAATCTCGATTTCTTTACCGTCTTCGTCGACGATATAAAGTTTTTCGCCTGGTTTTCTTCCTAACGTCAGCGCCATGGCTAATCATCCTCCCTGATGATTCACTCCTTATATCGGACTTGCTTCCTAGTTTGTTAACATATCAATAGAGATTTTTTCTTCATTAAAAAAGCAAGCTTCTTTCCATGGGCTACCCGGAAAGAAGCTTGCCTATAACTGTTTGAATTAAACCAGTGAGTCTTCCTCAGCCATCACTTTTCTCAGATTAGTAGCATAAGGAGCTTGGATGACCCCTCGTTCAGTGATGATACCTTCAATCAATTCATGGGGAGTAATATCAAAAGATGGATATAATGCCTGGGTATCTTCAGGAGCTATTCTAAACTCCTGAATAGAAGTAACTTCCGATGGATTACGATACTCTATCTCTACTTCCGATCCATTCGAAATAGTGTCATCCATTGTATGGCTGGATGTTGCTGTATAAAAAGGAACATCATTGGCTTTAGCTGCCAGAGCATGCATATAAGTTCCAACTTTATTGACTAGGTCACCATTCCTAACAACACGATCTGATCCGACGATCACTTTATCTATCAACCCTTGCTTCATGCAGTGGCCAGACATGTTATCAGATAAGAGGGTGTGAGGAATGCCAAATTCCTTTAATTCATATGCGGTAATTCTAGCACCTTGCAGGTAAGGTCGTGTCTCGGATACATAAACGTGAATATTTTTCCCTTGTTCATGTGCTTTTCTAATCACTGATAAAGCGCGTCCTCCATATCCCGATCCTGCTAAAGCTCCCGAATGACAATGAGTTAAAATGGAATCTCCATCTCCAATCAATTCCGCACCATACTCTCCCAGTCGGTGTTCAAACGATAACTGTCGCTTTAGAATTTCGATCGTTTTCATTTCTACCTCTTGGATAAGGTCTATTCCATGCCCATTCATCTGCTCTAAGATCTCATCGATGGTATGCACAAGATTAACTGCAGTAGGACGCGTTTGTTTCAGTAATTCTCCAGCTCTCGTTACAAACTTCTTATCACCACCTGAATGGATGGCAGCTAAATACAGTCCCCAAGCCCCACACGTACCTAAAGCTCCCGATCCTCTAATCACCATATCTTTGATAGCACTAGCCAGTTCCTCCACATTTTGAATGGCTATCGCTACTTTGGTATTAGGAAGTTTCTTTTGATTGACAACGTAAAGTTTCTCTTCTTGGAGCCAAATAGGCAAGAGAAGATTTTGTTCCTGAAATTCATTTACTAACTCGTGTAACTTTTCCATCCTTTCCTCTCCTTCTCAGGGGCTGGTAGTTAAAGACTTCGTTGATTTCAATTGATTCAAAATGAAACCTGCTTGGCAGTATCCTCCACGAGAGTAGCGATATTATAGGCCGCTTCTAAACTTTCCCCTACTGTACAAATCCCATGTTCAGCCATCAGACAGCTGTTAATATCCAAATAATTACGAAAGACTCCAGTGACATTGTCAGCTAATTCCTGTGATCCAGAAGCAGCAACTCCAGCCACCGGCACTTGCCCTAATATCTTACGCGCAGTAACCGTCGGTAAAGGAAGCTCTTCGCCGAGACTGGCATAAGCGATAGAATAATTTGGGTGACAATGTACAACTGCCTGTATATCCGGTCTAATATGATAAATACCTAAATGAAACCGATATTCTTTGGAAGGTTTACCGTTCCCTTCAAGCAGGTTTCCATCCATCGATAATAGAATCATATCTTCTGGGGTTACTTCCCCCAGGCTAATTCCGGAGCGTTTGATCAAGATAGCATTCCTATCGGGCACACGAACACTAATATTTCCTCCTGTCGCCTGGGTTAGTCCGCGATCGTATACTTTATGAGAAATATAAGAAAGTTCCTTTTTCAGCAGCCTCTCACTCATTGGA
This sequence comes from Thalassobacillus sp. B23F22_16, assembly GCF_043496955.1. Lineage (NCBI taxonomy): Bacteria > Bacillati > Bacillota > Bacilli > Caryophanales > Bacillaceae > Thalassobacillus > Thalassobacillus sp. B23F22_16. The sequence goes on from NZ_JBIEKD010000027.1 coordinate 6,958, forward strand.
AAACACCCCCTCCTAAATTGACGTAAGCTTGTTATTTAGCAACAACGGCACGTTCGTAAGCATCCCTGCAAGAACAACTTTTTCTATCATGGGCATGAGTAATTGCCTCAAGCATTAATTCTTTGACTACCTCACTTTTACTTTGACTGACTTCCTTGTGTGCTTTTAAGGAAGGCTTTTTCTCGGTCACTCCTGGTGCCATATTTGTCGCAAGTGTCACTACTGCATAACAAATCCCCAATTCTCTTGCCAGGGAAGCTTCCGTTGCATTAGTCATACCAACAACGTCCATGCCCCACTTTGCAAACAGCTCCACTTCGGCTTTTGTTTCATAGCGTGGTCCATCAACACACATCAGCTTGGTTCCTTCTCGTAGAGGTTCTTGAATGGATTCGGCCGCCTTGATGTAAGTGTCTTGTAATTCTGGGCAAAATGGTTCGGTAATGTCTACAGAATACTTCCCATACGTTTTTATACGGGTCGTAAAGTCAAAAAACTGATCTAATAGCGACAGACTTCCTTCATGAATTTCCGGATTAATGGCACCAACTGCAGAGAAAGCTAATACTCGCTCTATACCTAATTCTTTCAAAGCCAGCATGTTCGCACGGTAATTGACAAAAGGCGCCAAAGTATCATGATGTTTGCCATGTCGCGGCAGGAAAAATACCTCTTTTTCTTCATATGTCGTTTGGAATAAAGTAACATTTCCAAATTCCGTATGGACGTTTTGTTCTTTCATATCATTAAATAAATGATAAAAACCTGTCCCGCCAATAATTCCGATTTTCATCTTATCTTCCTCCCTTTGGATTCCCTACGCCTCTACGAAAGACTTATAAGAGTTATCACAGCGACATGCTTTTCGTTCATCAATTTTGGTTAAAGTCTGCAAGATTAAGCGTTTCATTTTTTCCTTATTCTGCTCAGCTACTTTTTTGTGGGTGGCCAGATCCGGAGGAGTCTCCGCCGTACCTGTAGCCAAATCTGTAGATAGCGTCACTACTGAAAAACACAATCCCAATTCTCTCGCCAGTACAGCTTCCGTTGTGTTGGTCATACCAACCACATCCATTCCCCACTGGGCAAATAGCTGCAACTCACTCCTGGTCTCATATATCGGTCCATCAACCCCGACGAGCTTAACGTCTTTATGCATTGGCAAATCAAGGTCATTGGCAGCCTCTAAAAAGCTGTCTTGCAGATCAGGACAAAATGGTTCTGTCATATCAGCTGAAAACTCTCCGTACGTTTTATCCCTCCTTCTTGTCATGTCCACAAACTGGTCTAATAAAGATACCCCGCCTACGGGTATAGCTGGATTAAGAGACCCGACTGCAGATACTGCAATCACACGTTCTACTTTGATTTGTTGGAGGGCTTTCATGTTCGCTTTGTAACTCACGTGAGGTGCTAACACTCCGTGTTTAGTACCGTGCCTTGGCAAAAAGAATACTTCTTGTCCTTCATAACCTCCCCGAAATAAAACGACATCACCGAACTCCGTCTTTACTGTTTGTTCTTCCAACGTATCAAAAAGATCATAAAAACCAGTACCTCCAATTAAGCCGACTTTCATGTGCTTTTTTCCTCCCCTCCTGTATTCTTTTTGTAAATTTACCTATTCGACTGTTTTGCAGCCAAAGTTGGCTCTTTTTGATCCAGTTCATCACTTTCTGGTAACAAGAAATCAAAATCACAGCCTTCATTTGCCTGCAGTACATGTTGGCGATAAAGGCTTGGGTATCCACGTTTGTAATCCGTGAATACAGGTGGAGTCCACTCCTTTTGTCTTTGTATTAACTCTTCCTCTGAAACGAGTAATTCCAGCTTCCGCTCAGAAACATCGAGCTCAATCCAGTCTCCATTTTTTATTAAACCAATAGGACCACCCACAGCAGCTTCAGGAGCTACGTGCAATAAGACGGTCCCGAATGCTGTTCCACTCATTCTACAATCGGATAATCTCACCATATCGCGCACACCTTGCTTCAGTAACTTGTCAGGTATAGGTATCATACCTGCTTCCGGCATACCAGGCGCTCCCACAGGACCGGCGTTTTGCAGTACAAGTACACTGTCGGCACTTACCTCCAAGTCAGGATCGTTCAACCGTTCTTCCATATCCCTCAAAGAAGTGAATACCACCGCTTTCCCTTTATGTTTCAATAAATGTTCAGATGCTGCTTTAGGTTTTATAATAGCTCCGTCTGGTGCCAAGTTACCTTTAACGACGGCTATTCCGCCCTCCTTATGTAGGGGCGATGATAAGGGGCGGATGACATCCCGATATTCTTCCTCTATTTGGATATCAAATAAATTTTCTTTCATTGACTTACCTGTAACTGTCAAATTATTCAGGTGTAATAATGAAGAAAGTTCCTTTAATACCGCTGGCATGCCACCTGCATAATAAAGGTCTTGCATTTGGTATTTTCCAGCTGGTCTAAGATTTGCCAAAAAAGGAGTGGTACGACTATGTTCCTCAAAATCTTGCATACCAATAGTTATCCCTAGCCTTCTGGCTATAGCTATCAAATGAATGACAGCATTTGTCGAACCCCCTATTGCCATTAAAGTTTTAATTGCATTTTCAAATGCTTCCCTGTTCATAATGTCAGAGGGGCGGATATTTTTTTCTACAAGGCTGACGATTGCTTTTCCAGTCTCCTGGGCTTGATGCAAGCGTGCATTCTCTGTTGCTGGAGTAGCTGCTCCGCCGGGAAGCATCATACCGAGAGCTTCCGAACAGGCTGCAATCGTACTTGCCGATCCCATCACCATACAATGGCCTGCTGTAGGTGCCAAACGTTCATTGATTTGATCGATTTCTTCTTCATCAACAGTACCTGCCTTGTATTCCTGCCAGTAAAAACGACAGTCGGAACAGGCCCCAAGTGTCTTCCCTTTATACTCACCATTATTCATCGGTCCTCCTGTAAAAAGGATCGCCGGCTTGTCCGCACTGGCTGCCCCCATCAATTGCGCAGGCGCCATCTTGTCACAGCCCCCGATAAGAACCACTCCGTCAATAGGTTGCGCATTAATCATTTCCTCCGTATCAATGGCTACTAAATTTCGATATAGCATGGTGGTTGGGCTTGTAAACATCTCTCCAACAGAAATTGTTGGGAATTCAAGCGGTGTGCCTCCTGCCATAATGACTCCCCGCTTGATCGCTTCAATAATCGGCTTGATATGACTATGACAACGGTTAATTTCACTATAAGTATTACAAATTCCAATAACCGGCTTTTCAAAATCTTCTAAACTATGACCTAAATGACGCTTAAAAGCTCGTTGGATAAAATCACTAAATCCTGCGTCACCATATGATGTTTGGGATTTGTTCATCCGTGATCACCTTCCTGTATTAAGTTAGAGATTTATTTCCCCTTTATCGCTAAACGTAAGGGCTTTAGGTGGAGAAATTATCTCTACTTGGCCTGTTGCCTCTTGTAAGAGGTTTTCAGTAAGATAGAGTTCTTCAAGATTTAAAGTATTCTCTATAAGTGCTATGCGTATTTGTGATGAATCATCGACAGCTAAACTTTCAATAGCTGTATATATGACATCTTTTTCTGTTTCCATTACCATCGGTATCATTGCCCGTTGCACGTAAGTACTAGTGAGACAATTTAAATATGTTTTTTTCTTATCTATTTTCAGGTACAGTCGTTCTGTAGTGAAATCTGCCAAACCGATTCCTGTAGCATTACCATGAGAAGCTTCATGTAAATCCAATACTGCAACCCTACGATAAGAAGGAGTTTCCGGTTCAGGAACACCAAATATCTTTGTACGGCCTAAAACGTTCGTATCCATCCCTGTGCCGCTATAATTTTTACCCATTACTTTGACTACTAATAGATCCAATTCTTCCATTGGTACTTGAGGGAAATATTCTTTAGCTTTAAGCAGCATCTCCCTTTCCCTAAGCATAATGTCCTCTGGCTTAAGTACTTCAAGCAAAGCAGTATCATCGAAACTATTTTCCACTATAGCGATGCCAGCAAGTACTTTACCAGTGTTCAGGAAACTTGTTCCGACTTCCTGTACGGTTTGTGACATGTTAGGGGGGCCTTGCCTATGTAACTGGTTAGCTCCTTTAGATTTCCCGAGACCCACTGTTATCATTTTCAATAAGCCACTTTCATTCATCCCTCGGAAAGCGGTGTGTAATTTCACCCGGTTAATCACAATAATCCCATCTGAATGCCAAGCGTATTCGTCACAGTAAAGTTTAAACCCATTTCGGGTTTCCCCTACTTCAATGGCTTTAGAAGAAGTGCGGATTGGACAGCCAATCGTTTTCTCATTAAAACCCAGGCTATGAAGGACGTCCAATTGACCTTCTTCTGTACCTCCTCCATGACTGCCCATGGCCCCAATGATGAATGGTTTTGCCCCAAGTTCTTTTAAGTATTCTACTAACGTCTTTACAATTAATACACGGTTAGTAATTCCCCTGCTTCCTACGGTGATAGCAATGGAAGCAGAGGGTTTTATTTCAGGTAAGCGTTGCTTTAATTCTTGTGTCAAGTGCGACTTAATATCTTCGATTTTTTCATTCTTAAAGCGTTGCTTGACTTTGACCATTCTAGGTAGTTCCATGTTCAAACTCCTTATTATTTCTTGTCAGCTACAGCAACGGATACATATTTCATTTCCAAGAATTCTCTTATACCTTCATGTCCGCCTTCCTTGCCTAAACCTGACTGCTTGATTCCCCCAAATGGTGCTTCAGCCGTGCCAGGAAAGACGTCGTTAATGCCAATAATGCCATATTCCAGTTTTTCCATAACCGTAATCGCTTTGTCCAGGTCTTTCGTAAATAGGAAAGCCGCCAATCCGTAATCTGTATTATTAGCAGCTGCAACAGCTTCCTCTTCATGATTAAACACTTGGACAGGTACTACTGGACCAAATGTTTCTTGAGACATAATTTTCATCTCATCTGTAACATTTGCCAGAATAGTAGGTTCATAGAAATAGCCACCAGGACCTTCCCACTGTTTTCCTCCTGTTTTCACTTCGGCCCCTTTAGAGGTAGCATCCTGTACTTGATCTTTGACTTTTGCCAGTCCTTCTTCATTGATTAAAGGCCCGACATCAACAGTTTCTTCTGATCCTGCACCAATTTGAAGCGCTTTCACCTTTTGTTCTAACTTGTTTACAAACTGTTCTTTCACATTGGAATGTACATAAATTCGGTTCGTGCAGATACAAGTTTGTCCACAGTTTCTGTATTTACTCGCAATCGCCTGGTCCACGGCTAAATCCAGATCGGCATCTTCAAACACAAGTAATGGAGCGTGACCTCCTAATTCTAAAGACAATTTTTTAACGGTCTTTGCTGCTCCTTCCATCAATAGCTTCCCTACTCTTGTAGACCCGGTAAAAGTAACTAGACGAACGGTAGAACTTTCCATAATCTCATTACCAATTTTCTCCGGGTCACCTGCTACGAGGTTTAACACTCCCTTAGGAAGACCAACTTCTTCAAAAATTTTAACAATTTCAATGGCACTAAGCGGTGTTTGTTCCGCGGGTTTTAATACCACCGTACACCCTGCTGCAAGTGCTGGGGCTACCTTTCTTGTAACCATTGCTGCAGGGAAATTCCAAGGAGTAATGGCCGCAACTACACCCACAGGTTTTGGCACCACCCAGAGACGTTTATTCTTTTTAGAAGCTGGTATCATTTCACCATAAACCCGATTTGCTTCTTCTGCGTACCAAAGCAGGAAGCTGGCAGCAAACTCTATTTCACCACGAGCCTCATTCAATGGCTTACCCTGCTCCTCCGTCAATAGAGAAGCAAGTTTTTCCTTACGCTCCAGCATAAGATTGTAAGCTTTATATAAATAAGTGGAACGTTCTCTTGCTGTTTTTTCCGCCCATTCCGTGAATGCCTGATCCGCTGCTTGAATAGCTTTCTTTGTTTCTATGTCACTTCCTGAAGGAATTTCCGTAATTTTTTCTCTAGTGGCCGGGTTCAAAACTTCGATCCACGAATCACTTTCTGAACCCACCCAATCTCCGTTGATAAACATTCCTTTTGTCGTATCGACAATCATGCTATCCACTCCTATTGATTGATTTCTTCTTTACTTGCAATTGATGGGAACCAATAATCTTTTTTCCTATCTTTTTTAAGCTGATCCCATTCAGCTAATATTTGCACTGCCAGATTAGCTACCCTAATACTTTTCTCGACACCACCATAGGTAAATTCATCTCTAATTCTATTAGCAACTACTGTACAAACCGAACCAGCCCGCAGACCATACAAACCTGCAAGTGTGAAGATTGTAGCTGCTTCCATTTCAAAATTCATAACACCTGCTTTATTCAAATCTTCTACCTTATCTTTGAAAAAAGATTGCTCATACCCTCTTAACCCTGTTCTCCCTTGTCCGCAATACCAGGATGCTGTGGAACAGGAAACTCCTACATGGTAGGTGTAGCCTAAGCGTTCGGCGGCTTCTACTAGTGCTGCTGTGGCTTCATAATGAGCACTCGCCGGATAACGATCATCAACATAATACTGACTGGTCCCGTCATGTCTTACAGCTCCTGATGAAATGATAATATCTCCAGGGGAAATATGCTCCTGAATAGCAGCTGTCGTACCTACTCGAAGAAATGTATCTCCACCTAAAGCTGCAAGTTCTTCGAACGCGCTAGCTGTTGAGCCACCACCTGCTCCGGTAGAACAAGCTGAAATTCCTACATCGCCTACTTTTCCACTGAACGTACGATGCTCACGATAGTTAGCAATCTTTACAGGCTCATTCCATTCTTCTGCAATCATATCTACACGGTCAGGATCTCCAGGGAGCAATACGTACTTTTCAATGTCTCCTTCTTTACAACGGATATGATATTGTAGTCCTTCATCCATTACAGGTTTTGATGCATTCGATTTCCAATTTGTCATTTTACAATCACCTCATTAATATTTTTAACTACCAGATTCCCTTCTACTGTAAAGCTAAGTAAAGGGGCTAGTGTGGAAGAATTTTGTGCAGCACACAGATTGATATCTTCCTGACACTTAATATTACGCATTGTTTCTCCACTCCCTGAGTCTTCGAATGCTGCGATTGTGTTGGGATAAGTGGTTAATAAGTGCTTGCTGATTTTAGCTGAGTCTTTCAGATTTGGTACAAGATTGATAGATTCTGCTGCTTTCTTTCCATATTCTAGCAAAACTCCGGCAGTATAAGTATCATCTAATGCAGCTATTTGACCATTTTCTCTTCCTGCACACACGATGGTGACACTGCTATCTAGTTCCGCGGCCATTTTCACGGCCTTGTCCATTACAGCTTCAGCATTTCTCAAGGAACCTACCAGGACTTGCTGGATGCCTGAATTCCAAAGTTTGATTCCTGCCAACGTACCATTGGTAGTCTTAAGTAATACTCTTTTACCTTTCACATCTGTCTCATTTATTGAAATTAAGGAGGGGCTGAAGTGAGCGTGCTTAGAGACATTTCCATAACTATCTTCTGCACAAACCAATGTTTGATCGGCTTCCGATTTACTCAGGGACTCCCTTGCTCTGGTTTCATCATCCGTCAGCATAATTTCTGAACAGCCCTTATCTAACATAGTGACCATCGCTGTTGTTGCTCTCAATACATCAACAAGCACACATATCTGTGAAGTGTTTGCTTTAATGTCTTTAGGCATAAACGCTACTTCAAACTTCAATTCACCCATCGCATTAACTCCCCCTTTCAAATTATTTTTTCAACAATTAGATAAACCGTTGTTAAACACCATACCACTCCGAACATGACTCCTTTAGACGTATATGAGACTCTCCGGATATAAGTTCGGTCACGGTATGCTCCATATCCTTTTGCTTCCATAGTATTAGCGGTGACACGGACTCTTCTCACCGCGCCCATCAATAGAGGAAGGGTAAACCTTTTCATATTTTCAGCCTTGTTTTTCAAGCCTTTCTGTTTCCCGACCCCACGGATGGTCTGGGCTGCCTCTATGACTCTAGCTTCTTGCTCTAATGTGGGAACAAAACGAAGGGCAACAAATATGGAATACGCATAGCGATAGGGTACTCTAAGTTTTTGTGTTAAAGAGTTGACGATATCTCTTGGGTCGCTGGTCGCAACGAAAATGAGGGAAGTTGTAAATATGGTGAGTATTCTTAAGGTGATAGCTAACGCAAAATCCACTGATTCGGAGTATATATTTATCGGGCCAATAGTAAAAAGAACAGTCTCCCCTGGTACCAGTAGAACCTGGAGAATGAAAAAGCCGATACTGAACAACAACATGATCCATATTCCACGTATGACAAAGCGGATACTCAACCTGGCAAGAATCAAAGCTGTACTGAACACGATAGTGAACAGAACTAACTGGGGAATTGCTGTTTCATATAAAAACACGAGAATAGAGATACAAACCATCCAAATAAGCTTTGTGACCGGGTCGAGAGAATGCATGAATGATTTTTTTTCATGGAATTGAAAGGCTAAGCTCATAAGACTTGTTTCATCCTCCCTTCGGTTTGCAGAAACTGATCAATAGTGATAACAGCTTCTTCATGAGAATTAACAGAAAGCTGTTTAGCTAATTGAGAGATAGGGGGCTCAATCAGGGAAGCTTTTCTAAGAACGTCCTCGTTCATAAACAACTTCTTAACATCCCCCTCATAGATCAGTTCACCTTGGTGCATGACAAGCGCTGAATCCGCCCACTTACAAACCAACCGGATATCATGAGTAATCATGATTACGGTTTTCCCCTGTTTTTGCAAATCCTTACACAACTCCAGAAGTCGAGTAGCACTTGCATAGTCTTGGCCTGTTGTAGGCTCATCCAAAATCACTACATCTTGACCAAGTATGAGAGAAGCAACAACACTTAATCGACGCTTTTCGCCTCCACTTAGCATAAATGGGTGTTTATCCTTCTGATCAATTAGATTGATTTGCTTTAAAGCCTGTATTCCTTGTTCGACTATTTCGTTAGGTAATTCTTCATCATTCCCGACCCCATGCTTTACTCGCAGGCTGTAGATAGTCTCTTCAAAGACATTATCTGAAACAAATTGATGCTCAGGGTTTTGAAATACATAAGCAATATCATCCGTCATAGATAGCAGCTCTCGCTGGTATGTATCCTCCCCCTTAAGAAAAACCTTTCCCTTCGGCGGCTTGATAATTCCCATTAAATGCTTGACAAGCGTGGTTTTTCCGGACCCATTCGTCCCTAAAATGGTAACGAAATCGCCCTTTTTGATAGAAAAACTTACATCCTTTAATGCATGTGTACCGTTAGGATAATAATAGCTTAAGTCTTTTACTGATATAGCATCTGGTTGTCTTTCGGTTAAATTATTGACGGAGAATGGTGGTTTTTTTATCTCCCACTTGCCTTGTAGTTCCTTTACGGCCTCTGCTACTGAAATGGGGAAGCGGTTTAATTTCATTCCGTTGTTTTTTAATTCAACCGCTAGCTCTGATATTTCAGGGACCCACACTCCCATTTCTGCCAGGACATCAATGGAGGTTTCTAAAATTTCCTGGGGGGTTCCTTGTTTCACAATTTTCCCTTCATCCATGACTAGCACCCGATCAACAAGATGCATGATATCGTCAATTTTGTTTTCTACAACCACAATCGTATGACCATATTCCTTATGGAGCACCTGCATGAGATCAAATATATCCTTGGTTGCCTGAGGATCTAAATTCGCTGTGGCATTATCTAAAACCAATGTGCTTGGTTCCATAGACAATACAGAAGCAATCCCAACTTTTTGTTTCTGTCCTCCAGATAATTCAAAAACCTTTCTGTTCTCAAATCCTTGCATGCCTACTTTTTCAAGACAATCGGCGATACGTTTACGAATTTCATCGGGCTCAACCTTCAAATTTTCAGGGGCGAATGCCACTTCATCTTCAACATAAATGTTGCAAAGCTGAGCATCTGGGTCTTGAAAAACAAGCCCCATGCTTGTAGATAAATCTTTTAAATCAAGTTGAAGCACATCCTTGTCTTCGACTATGATTTCTCCTCCAATACGACCTTCCATGACATTCGGAATAATGCCATTGAATGTTTGACATAAAGTGCTCTTTCCACAACCACTCGGCCCAACTATCAGCACGAATTCACCCTCATATATTTCTAAGGATAAATCTTCTAAAACCGGTTCTGTTTCATCTTCATAAATATAAGTTACATTTTTAAGCTGAATGGTCGGCTTCATCCTTATTCACCTCTTTCTGCCGCTGTTTATGAATATTGAAGCCTTTTAATATGTTTGTACGGACTAACACATCACCTATTATCTTGCTTAACCAGCCAGACAGGACAACACCACTTAGACAACGGACTGCAAATGCAATCAGAAGAATGGTGATTCCCCATTTGTAATAACCGAACCAAAATGCTGCAATAATAAACCATAAAGGGACAGCAAGAAAACCGGCTACTGCTGTACTCAACCAATCCCAACGCTTATAACGGAATAACGCGTAACCTAGTTCAACTCCTAATCCATCAGTGGTTGCCGCTACTATTGCAACTAGCCCATTAGGGTTTCCAGAGATGATCTGAACAACTCCAGCTAATGTCAAGGTGAAAAATGCGACTCCCGGCTTTCGAATTATATAAGCAGCTAACACCCCTGAAATACTGTAAAGACCTAAAGTGATGGAAGTCAGGATTGGTCCGCCTATAGCTGTAAGCAGTTGATTCAGCATAGCTATATAGGTTAGCGCGACCCCATTAACGATAGCTAAAATGGCAATAAGTACAATGTCCACTGTTGTAAGCCCTTTCATTTTTCTGCTGTTAGAAACTGCTTTTACTACTGTGCTCATTCATTTTCCTCCTTTTTTTAAAGTTTATTAAACGCAGGAACACTAAGGTAGTAATAGAACAGAAAACTTTCACCCCCTTTTCCTGATAACATTGAATTCAAACTTATCGCTTAAATAAAAACTGTCCGAGTATAGGACAGGAACCCCATTATTTGAATAGTGCGTCTGTTTAAGTAGTAATAATGCACTTTGTTCTTTAAGCTGCAATTTTGATGCTATCTTGTCATCACTGATCACTGCTTTTATAGAACAAACAGAGAATGAAATTTCCATTCCAAACTTGTCGAGAAACTTCAATAAAGATTCATAATACTGCTCCTCGTATTCGTGTTCCATACCATTTACATATGGGATATAGTCTTCTACATATACAACCGGTGTTGTATCAGCAGTACGGACCCTTTCAATATAGAAGACTTCTCCCCCTTTTTCCTCTAATGAAAGCTGTTTACCAACTCTATGTGGAGCAGTTTGCACTTCAGAAAAAACATTCATCGTTCCTGGAATATATCCTTGTGCTTTAATGATGTTGGTAGAACTCTCTAATGTAGTAATATTAGTCTTCAGACTATTTTTTGATCCAATCACAAAAGTTCCTACACCTTGTTTACTGAACAAGAAACCTTCCTGCTCTAATGTTCTAATTGCCTCCCGAATGGTATTTCTGCTTACTCCCAGTTTTTCTGAAAGTTTTTGTTCAGATGGTATTTTTTCCATGGGCTCCAAATTGTCATTAATCAAATCGAAAATCATATCTCTTGCTTGCAGATATAGACTTCTGTTGGCTAACTTCATCATCAACCGCTCCTTTTTCTATCTTGTAGGACGTACCATGATGGTCGTCCTACAAGTTATGTTTGTAATTTTCGCACAATTCTATCAATTGTGTCAATAGTTTTTAGAAAATTACTTAATAAATACATGAGTAACTAAAGATTGCATTAACTTTTAAAGTGATTCAGTTAATATTTGGAATAGGCAGCATGGGAAATAGCGCTTAGTTTAAGCTCATTTTAGTCAACAATTTTTGTGTGAAGGCCGAGGTTTTTTAATATAGCATTGACTATCTGAGCAAATTCCCAATAAGTACGTTAAGTTTATCTGTATTTTTAATAATAAAAAATGCTGTTCCCTTTTAGGAACAGCATTTCACCTCAAATTAATAAGATAGTCCGTAACCGTATTCGTAGAGTTTTGGAATAGTAACTGGAAGTTTACCTGTGGGGTTGACTTCACCGGTCAACACTTTCGCAAGCGCCTCAACTGAGATATCGCGGAATCCGTATGTTAACACGTTCGCATCAACTTCAGGGAAAGCCATGATGTCATATGGGTTTCGCATCGAAGCAACAACAACTTCTTTCTCTGCTGCTTTCAACTCACCCACCAATTGTTGCTGAGTTGAGTTAGTATTAGCGGTATAAGCCGTAACAATTACTGTGTCCGCATCAGCAGCCTGCTCGACTGCATTAGCTATTTGGCTGGCAGTAGGACTTGTCCCAGTGGCATAGGAACCAGCAATTATGCCCCGCTCACCTAACAGATCAGCAAGCAAACCAGGGTTTCCTATGGATGGCCCTGTCACGAACACTTCACTTTCTGAATCAAGTGGTAGTACGGCATCATTCTTCACAAGTGTAATGCTCTCCTCTGTCATTTGCTCAGCAAGCTCTAAGTTCTCTTCTAATCCGATATTTTCAATTGCCTCCGGAGATACTTCTGCTTCATGGAAAAGTCCTCGCTTGAACTTTGTCTCCAAAATTCGAAAAACTGATTCATCTACGCGTTTTTCAGAAATTTCTCCGCTCTTGACCGCTTCTATCATCGCGTCATAGGCGAGCGGAACATTCGGTGGGTTCAGCAAAATGTCTGCCCCTGCTTTGAATGCTTCAACTGGAACGCGATCGGCTGGTACGACATTCGCTCCTGACATACCAAGACTATCCGTAATGATGACGCCATCAAATCCTATTTCTCCTCTAAGCAAATCAGTCAATATTGGCTTCGATAAGGTAGCAGGTAATCCTGAATCATCTAAAGCTGGAACAACAATATGCGCAGGCATGATGGCGTCAATTCCGGCATCAATCGCAGCTTTAAATGGCTTTAGGTCTACTTCATGTAAAGTCTCTAAATCATGATTGATGATCGGCAGTCCATAGTGAGAGTCAACATTGGTATCGCCGTGACCTGGGAAATGTTTGGCTGTCGCCATTACGTTCTCGTTTTGGTAACCTTCGACTTGGGCAGCTCCCATGTCAGCAACCAGATCAGGATTTTCCGAATAAGAACGGACACCGATGACCGGGTTCTCCGGATTCACATTAACATCGAGTACAGGAGCAAGGTCCATATTGATCCCCAGGCTTATCAGTTCCATGCCCATGATTTCTGACGATTGACGGGCATAATCCGTCGACCTCGTTGCACCGAGAGCCATGTTTCCAGGAAAAACGGTAGCCGGTTCCGTCACCCGAGCGACAACACCGCCTTCCTGGTCCGTTGCAATCATCAGTGGGATTGGCATCCGCTGATCCATTGCGATTTCCTGTAACCCATTCGATAAGGCATTGACTTGCTCAAAATCAATTGGTGTGCCGATATTGGCGGTCCAGTTAAAATAGATAACACCACCGATATGGTATTGCTCAATCATTTCTTTGAAGTTTTTCACGCCGCGGTTTTGCTTTAAATTCGTATCTTCATAGTTTGGGTCCGTCGGCGTTTCACCATATACATGGACCATGAACAGCTGACCGATTTTTTCTTCCATCGTCATATGCTGTATTTTACTTTGAATCCAGCCTTTTCTCGCTTCCTCATCATCCCAGCCCGGCTTTGTTGAGTCATCCCAAGATGCGTGGGCGTAACTTGGAAGCATCATAGCAAATGCTAACAGGACCATAAAAATTTTATGAAGTTTTCTCACGATTAATCATTCCCTTCGATAATATGGCCGTTCTCTCCGCGATTCAGAGCCAAGTCTGCTACCACCGGCAAATGATCAGAGGCTAACGTATCGATAACTTCTGCATCCTGTACTTCAATCGATTCGGAAGCAAAAATGTAATCAATACGTTTACTAGGTGCCAACGCTGAAAACGTGTAACCAAGTTCATCACTTACTGCGCTCCACGCATCGGTGAAGCGGTCAAACAGTGGCGACAGTTCCGGTGCTTCCGGCGTAGCGTTCATATCGCCAAGCAATACCTTTTCGCCAGCCTGTTCATCAAAAATATTCAGCATGTCATCGACTTGCATGATTCTTACTGTCGGGTCTCCTCGGTAGTCCAGGTGGGTGGAATAAAAAGGAACAAGGGCACCTTTTACATTGATGATGGCTTCTGCAAATCCTGGGGCCAGGGCAGGTTCTGGGGTGGTATTTTGTGTGGAAAGTCTGGTGATGTCGTGGTTGGTGGCTTTTATAATCGGATACTTGCTTAATATGGCTACGCCGAATTGTCTGCGCGGCTCGCCTTCAACAAGCGGATCCATATCGTAGATCGGTGCGAAAAATGAATGCATGTCCAACCGGTCAGCTAAATCAGCAAGGATGTCATCATTATTGCTCCTCGCTCCCCAATGGACATCGACTTCCTGAAGGGCAATGACTTCAGCACCGGAATCCTTGATTACTTGGGCAATCCTTTCGGTGTCATAGACTCCATCCGAGCCTGCGCCGGCTGCAATATTGTAGCTCATGACTCGTACATCCACTTTTTCGCCTGATCCTTCTTCAGCTGATGCAAAGGTATCCGGGAAAACCGTCATTCCGATCATTAATACTGATGCGAGTGCAACGAAAACCATTTTAGATAGCAACTTCAAAACACCTTCTCCCTCCATTATTTAATTGCCGTTATCATATGGCACTTCTCTATCAAGCATGAAACGAGCCATAATCGGCATGTGATCGGATGCACTAGTTTCTATTAAACCAGCATTCTCCACCTTCAAATCTTTATCGGAAAAAATGTAATCGATACGCTTCGTCGGCTCCGTCTCTTCTCCTGTTATAGGGTCAACATAGCGGGTTGGGTAGGTATAGGTGTCATCCATACCTAATTCTGCAAATACATCAGCGAAAACGTCTGTTATTTGCTGGATTTCTTCATCCCATGGGTTTGCATTGAAATCACCGACGATTACACTTTTCTTATCACTTTTTGCTATGATAGATTTGATTTCTTCTATATTTAACAACCTCTCTTCCTTTTTAAGTCCTAAGTGGGTATTGAAAAAATGCAGCTGACTTCCCTTCACATTGATGACTGTTTCTAGTAAACCGCGCTGCTCATTATGCCCACCAGGTTCAATGATTTGGGTAAGCAAATGATTCTCCGAGTCGAGGATCGGATACTTACTCAAAACGGCTGTGCCATATTGACGACGTGGATTTCCTTCTTCCGCAGGATCCAGATCCAAATTAGCGCCATAGACATAATGCATGTCCAGATATTCAGCAAGCCACTTAGCCTGGTCCTCCAGATTGCTTCGCTCCGACCAATGCCGATCCACTTCCTGTAACCCGATAATGTCAGCTCCTGAATCTTTGATTACATCCCCTACTCGCTGCAAATCCAGGACATCATCCATCCCTTCGCCGTGGGCAATATTATAAGACATGATATCCACTTGGATTTGTTCTCCCTTACCAGAGTTATTCTCATCCGCTACAACCCCTGCAGGGTTATAGAACCATACGGAAACCGTAACGAATACCAGCAACAGAAAAGCCGGGACTTTAAATCTACTTATAGATAACATTCTTCCTCTCCTTTCTATATTTTTCTAATATTCTAACAATAAAAAGTATAGAGGTTTATACAACTATATACCTCAATCTATCCTTCAAAACTACTAAAACCATTCTTTTAACAAACGAGGTATATTCTGGTTAAATAGAGAATATAGAATAACCGAAGAGGGAAGGGTTTTGATGGATAGAATTACGGAGGCAAGTGTTGCCGATGCACCTGAAATATTAGCCATACAAAAAGCTGCGTATCTAAGCGAAGCAGAGCTCTATAACGACTACGATATCCAGCCGCTTAAACAAACAGTAACGGAAGTAGAAGAAGATTTTGGAGACAATCTCATTTTAAAGTATACGCTTGATGGAACAATCGTCGGTTCCGTAAGAGCTCATGAAATAGATGGAACCTGCCATATAGAGAAATTGATGGTAGATCCTGAGTTTCAAAATAGAGGGATTGCTAAAAAATTGATGAAGGAGATTGAAAGCCGCTTCTCTGACTGCCGTTTCGAACTGTTTACTGGAGGTAAAAGTACAAAGAACATTTCCTTTTATGAGAAATTAGGGTACAAGGGCTTTAAGACCGAGAAGCTAGAGAGAGAAGAGACTGTTTTTATTTTTATGGAAAAAAGCTAATCATACGTAAAGCAGCCCTCTCAAATGGGAGGGCTGCTTTACGTGAAAGGTTCTACTATTTTCTCTTTATTTTTCAGAAACAGCTAATGCCTCGCCGCTTGATTCAAAGTAAAATCCAACTGCTCCCAATACCCCGGCATTCACTCCAAGTATCGATTTTACTATTTTCACATTTTGCGTCATGCTCGGTAGTCCGCGCTGGTCTACTGTCTTTTTGATTTCTGGCAGCATGATCTCTGATAAATTCATGACCCCGCCTCCAAATACGATGACTTCCGTATTCAGCAGGTGAACCAGGCTGGTTACACCGACACCGATGGACACGGCTGCTTCTTTCAATATTTCAAAGGAAAATGAGTCACCTGCTTGAGCAGCTTTTCCCAACTTTTCAGCAGAAACTTTCTCCGGCGAAGTAAAAAAATCACTTTTTGCCCCCATTTTAAGTCTATGTTGAGCGGTTTTCGCTATAGCACTACCTGATGCCAGATTTTCCAGGCATCCGATATTGCCGCACCCGCACGCTTCCCCATTTGCATCGATCGAAATGTGCCCGAACTCTCCTGCACTTCCTCCTTCACCGGTAATCAGGCGCCCGTCACTTATAATGCCCGCTCCAATCCCTGTACTTACTGTGATATAAACGAGATTCTCTGAACCTTTTCCGGCTCCCCATATACTTTCGGCAATAGCAGCTGCATTAGCATCATTGACAATATGGACAGGCAGGGAGAATTCCTTTTCCAGCAGGCTTCCTACCGGCATGTTTTTCCACCCTAGATTGTTGGCAAACACCACTTCTTTGTTAAGCGCATCTATTACCCCGGCGGTCGCGATGCCGATTCCCAGGATTCTGCTTTCATCCAAGTTACTTTCATCTATAAGACGATAGATCGAGGACACCACTTGGTCATAAACTGCCTCTGGTCCCTCAGGTGCTAATGTTTCCAGTTCACCCTCAGTTAAAATACTTCCTTTTTCATCAATAAAAGCTGTAAGGATTTTCGTGCCGCCTAAATCGATTCCAATTGCTACATCTCTGCTAACTGCCATCATTTTCTCTCCTTATTTTAACTAATCGAATGGAAAAAAATGATCCATAATCTCTGAAGTTGCTTTCAATAGTACTTCGGGATGATGGGGATGAGGTGGTATTTCCGGAGCAATATATCCGCTATAACCATTTGTCTTAAGGGTCTCAGCCACGTTCATCCAATCAATATCTCCAGCTAATAATGGAACAAAACCATCGATATTTCCGACGGTTCCTTTAAAATCCTTAATATGGACACTCGCTAATTGATCAGAAAGCAGGTGAATCCACTGTTCTGGATACCCGGAATGAACCAGGTTCCCGATATCGAGATAAACTCCGACCAAAGGTGAGTCGATAGCTTCTATAAATCCCCTCATTTCCATTGGACTTAACAAAAACTTATTCCATACATTTTCTATACCAATGGTAACCTTCTTTTCCTCTGCTGATTCAGTTAATCTCTTTATCGCTTCTATTGCCCGCTTATAGGCTGTGTCATAAGATACATCTTCTGTCACTAACCCAGGTACCACAAGGACTGTTTCTGCTAGACACTGACTGGCAATCTCCAGCATCTTTTCAACGATATCTATCCCTTCTTGCCTCGTGTCTCTGTTTTCAGATGTCAACGGGAATTTCCAGAGCATAGCTGTAGAGATACTAAATATTTCAATCCCGTATTTGCTTGCTGTTTCTATTACCCGCCTTACTTCTTCTTCAGTAGTATCAAGCGTAAATATGGAGCCTTCTTTTTCTTCGACATTCAACTCCATGCCACGAAAACCCAGTTCTTTTGCGGTTCTGAATAGCTTATCAGCGTCCCACTCTTCTGGAAAACACCAGGCATTTATTCCTTTTTTCATTCATTCAGCCCCTTTTCCCGTGCTATCTCCCTTGCTTCGATAGCTGTCTCCAGTGTTTGGATCACTTCCTTATCAGTGATGAGTGGCTGCTCTGTTCCACGAAAACAATTAATGATATGCCTGAGCTCACGATAGAAAGGATCATTACACAAAGTTTCTTTGGACAGCATTCTTGATTTCCCTGAAGTATTCTTAAAGACAAAAGGAATTTCATTTCTATTATCATAATGTAAAAAGCCATTGGTTCCGTCTATTTCCACCCGCTGATGCAACCCGCCTTGATCGACACTTGTCCAGACCCCATTCACGGTTATCATTGGACCACCGTCCACTTTTAGATTAATTATGATGCCTTTTAACTTCTCTTCAGAAATAAGCTGACTGGAAATGATTTCAGGCTTTCCGAAATTCCAGACAATAAAATCCAAATCATGAATGACAAAATCGAGAAAAAGGCCGCCGCTTTTTCTTTCATCTTTATACCAGTCTTGACCGACTAGTATCGGGTAATGAACCGACCTTGATAACCGCACTAATTTAGGATCAACAATCTCTTTGTTAGCCAGGAGTTGATGAATTTCCTGGTAAGCAGTCATGAAACGGCAAACCTGGGCTATATAAAGTGCGACATAATTTTTTTGGCAAATCTCAAACATTCTCTCAGCATCTTCTACCGTTAAAGCAATCGGTTTTTCGCAAATGATGTTCTTTCCTGCTTCCGCTGCTTTTATAACCGTTTCTAAATGTAGAAAATTAGGGAGACAGATATCAACAGCTTCAATATCCGGATCGTGTAAAACCTCATCAATATCAGACGAGGCTTTACAATCAACGTTTTCCGCCATTATTTTTGCCCGCTCCACATCGACATCCACGATGGTCTTGATCCTGACGTCTTTCATCTTTTGATAAGCTGCTACGTGCATAGTTGCTATGTTGCCAGCTCCAATGATTGCTATGTTAAACATATCAACACAACCTTACCCATTAGTTACCGTCTGCTTTTGCTCTCCGGATAGATAGGCAGAGAGTGCCACTTCTAATGCTTTCAGGCCATCAGTTCCAGTGATAGAGGGTTTTCTGCCTGCTTTAATGGATTCTGTAAAATCGCGAATCAAGCTTTCGTCCATATCATCGCCCCAAAAATCCCAATTGACGCCTTCCTTATCACTATAGACATTGACTTTTTGATCGAAGGCATCGACGGTCAACGTACCTTCTGTACCAATGACTTCAAGCGTCACATCGCCCCATGTGGGGTAAGCATCGTTTCTGGACCAGCTGCAATCAAGCGTTGCAAACACCCCGTTTTCCAACGTCATCGTCAGGATGCCGCTATCATCAATCTTGCCACCTGAAACGAGATTGTCATATTCGGCGTACACATCTGTCACTTCCGTGTCCATAAACCAGCGAAGCAAGTCGACAACATGGACGGTATGATCCATGACCGCTCCCCCGCCAGACATTTCCTTATCGATAAACCATCCACCGGGGTTCGTCCCACGATTCGTTCCTTTCACAGCCAATATCCTGCCTAGTTTACCAGTTTCAATCAGCTCTTTCGCTCGTTTGACAGGCGTATTGTACCGGACAGGAAAAGCGATTTGGAAGAAAACATCGTTCTTCTTACAGCTTTCAACCATCTCCTCAGCATCCTCTACCGTAGTGGCAATCGGCTTTTCGCATAGTATATTCTTTTTGGCTTCTGCTGCTGCAACGACATGCTCCTTATGCTTTACATTCTCAGATGTCACGATGACTGAATCGATATCCGATGCCAGAAGATCGTCATAACTTTCATAAAAAGTAGTTTGATTAGCCTCTGCTGCCTTCCTTCCGCGCACCGCGTCTTCATCAAAGACCCCAGCAAGCTCTATATCACTATGTTTATTGATTGCATTAGCGTAACTGTAGGCATGACCATGTGCAAAGCTGATGATTCCGATTTTCATCGTGCATCCACCTCCATCAATTCCTTCATCGTTACCGGCTTCCCTGTATCACAGGACTGCTGGGCAGCCTTTGCAATTTGAATCGCCTGATAACCATCTTCTGCTGTGACTAGCGGTTCGCTTCCATCACTGATACAAGCGATGAAATGCTTCAATTCTTCACGATAAGGGTTCGAAGCGAGAGGGCTTTCAGGGACTTCCACACCTGCACTTCCTGCTTCTTTTTCTCTGGAAACATGCTTCAAAGGGCTGTTTTTGGCACTGTTATAATCGATAATGCCTTCTGTTCCGGCCACTTCAATTCCGGAAGAAAAGCCTTGATGTGCCCAAGTTCCTTCCAGGTGTGCCAGAACCCCGCTTTTAAAACGTAACGTGACAAGTGCATAGTCGATGCTCAGCTCATCAGCATCTTTTCTTGCAATTTTTTTAGCAAACACCCGCTCTACTTCTCCAAAACAAGAACGCAGATAGTCAAAGTCGTGCAAGAGCAAGTCCAAAATCAGACCGCCGCTTTTTTCAAAGTCTCCATACCAGTTTTGCCAGGCTTTCGGAAATGTGCCGCCCCTGGTTGTACGCACCACTGCAGGTTTTCCTATCTTTCCTGCTTCTATAGTAGCTTTTATACTGTTGTACTCCTGGAAAAAGCGGACAACGTGACCGACAAACAACCTTACTTCATGTTTTTTGCAGTAATCGATCATTTCCCGCGCTTCCTCTGAACTTCTGGCCAGCGGTTTTTCACAGATGACATTCTTCGCTTGGTCAGCAGCTTTCATGGCATACTCTTTATGCAAATAGGTTGGCAGACAAATATCAATAACATCAACATCTTCAAGCTGTTCCAGCGCTTCCTCGTAAGAATAGAATGGGCTTGTACCGACTTTTGCAGCCAATTGATCAGCATGTTCCTTCCTGATATCCACAATTCCTGCGATTTCAACGTTATCCAGGCTGCTATAAGCCTCTGCATGTACGGTTCCCATCGTTCCGGCACCAAGTAATAATACCCTTATCATTCCTTACCTCTCCTCTCTATTCTTTAATGGCTCCCGACATGAAGCCTTTAATGAAATACTTCTGGACGAAACTGAACATTACCGCAATCGGGAATGTCGAAATTACACTGGCCGCCATCATCTGATGCCAGTAGACAATGTTTTGTCCAGCAAAATCAGTCAAAGCAAGACTGATCGGTCTTAAGTGGGAATCAGAGATGAAAATCAACGGAATCAACAAATCATTCCAGGCCATAATGAAGGCGTAGATTCCAGCCATTGCAATTCCGGAAGCTGACAGGGGCATGACGATTTTGATGATCCCTTTCATTCGCGAACAGCCATCCATCGCCGCTGCCTGCTCCAATGTTTCTGGAACACTTTTCAAGTACCCATGAAGCAGCCAAACTGCCATTGGCAGCGTTAAAGCACAGTTCGTGATAATTACCCCAAATAAGGAGTTTAATAAGTTATAATTCTGTGCTAATTGATACAATCCAACGATTAACACAATTGGGGAAAACATTTGTGTAACGAGCACAATAAAAAGCATGCTGTTCCTGCCGAAAAAGGAAAAACGGGAAATGCCATAAGCAGCTGGAAAAGCCAGCAAAATAGTGATTATGGCAGTAGAAGAAGCAATAATTAAACTATTGAAAAAGGGAGCACTGAACTGATAGTCCCCTCCCCACACATTAAGATAATTGCTCCATTGAGGAATCTCCGGAAACCATTCCGGCGGCCAGTTAAAAATACCCTCATAGGTCTGTAAAGAGGTGGTCAACATGATCCAAATCGGAAATAACATGATAATGAATATTCCCCATAACCCAATGTGGGTAGGGAGGTTTCTCCATTTTTTACTCAATTGGCTTCACCTCTCCTTTCCATTTAAAGTTCTTCCTGTCTCATCAAAAGTCGCTTGTAAAGAACCGTACAGATAGTCAGAATAATGAAGATGACCACAGCAATTGCAGCACCCATTCCTAAATCAAAAGCACCGAATGATAATTTATAGGCCTGTACGATCAATGTCTGGGTAGCATCAACCGGACCACCGTGAGTCATTGGCCAGATGACACCGAATGAGTTGAATGTCCAAATCCCTGACATCGTAGTAGCAACCAGAATAATCGGCTTCATCATCGGCAGCGTGACGTGTATGAACTTTTGCAGTTTACTGGCACCATCCATACTGGCCGATTCATGGAGTTCCACTGGAATCGACTGGAGTCCAGCGAGGAACATCATCGCTAAAAACGGGATCCCCAGCCACATATCCGTGATGGCCGTAGCGATGAACGCGGACATTTTATGACCTAGGAAAACATAAGGCTCCTGAAGGATGTTAACCTGCATCAGGATATAGTTCAGCATCCCGAACTGCCCGTCGAATATCCAGCGCCAGGTTACAGCAGCTACTACCATTGGCGTAACCCAGGGAATCATCAGCAGAATCAAATAAAAGCGTTTAAAAGCAATATCTCTGGCAAGCAATAACGCTATTCCTAAAGCGATAGCTGTCTTACCCCCAACCGATAAAGCCGTCCACGCCCCCGTCCTGCCCACGGTTTCCCAAAATGCCATGGAAGTGAACAAGTTGGCGTAATTCTCTAACCCAATAAATTGAACACCAAGATCAGGTCGGGTCATTATATTACTGGTCAATGATATATACAATATTCTTCCGATTGGATAAGCAACCATGATAAGCATGAACAAGATTAATGGAAGTAAATAAAAGAAAGGTGATTTTTCCGGCGATAAGTTGAATCGCATGCTTCTTTTCTTTACGCCCGCACTTGCTTTGGTATAAGAAGTAATCTTGAACACTCCTTTCCTGGCGTAAATCGAGGAGGCAGGTACTCTACCTCCTCATTCACCAATTATTTAGGTTCGAGCTCTTGTTCTTTGATTTCTTTTGCTGCATCATCCAGCACTTTTTGTGGGTCTTCCCCATCTAAAGCCCGTTGGACAGCAGTGGTGATTACATCCTGGAACGGCTCCCACACGGCAGGCATCGGCTGAGGCTCTCCATGTTCAATCATGTCAACAAAAGTCGAGAAGTAAGGATCCTCTTTAAAGAAGGGATCTTTCGCTTCCTCTGTTAACAGCGGTAGGGAACCATTACTTTTATCAAACTCTTTCTGTTCTTCAAGAGAAGTAAGAAACTCAATAAATTTCCATGATTCTTCCGGATGTTCCGTCTTAGCCGATACATAAATGGAATCGGACACCAGGATATTGGCCATCTTTTTGCCTTTAGGTAATGGCGCGGATGCGTATGGGGTATCTTCATTGTCAGGATCAACGCCCATCAACGCTTTTCCCCATGGTCCAATTACATACATAGCAATCTTTCCTTCTTTGAAAAGCACAGGTAAAAGTTCACGGTTATACTCCACCGGATTAGGAACTACTTTATGTTCTGTATAAAAATCAGTATAGTATTTCAAAGCTTCTACGGCTTCTGGTGAATTAATCATTACATTTCCTTCTTCATCGAAGACTTGTCCACCATTCTGCAAGAGATAATTGAAATATTGAGTAGTCGTGGACACATGGGCTGCTCCTGAAATTGCAAAACCATACATGCCTTCATTTTCTTCCTGCACCGTTTTTGCAGTCTCAACGAGCTCTTCCCATGTAGTCGGCGGCTCTTCAATTAAATCGGTACGATAAATCAAGGAACGTGCAGAAAAGGCACGAGGGATTGCATAAATTTCATCTTTATACTGAGAAGATTGTTGCAGTGCTTCCGGATATTCTTTGATTTTCTCAGAAGCCATATCTGTTAAAGGAAGCAAGGCATCCATATCCGCAAATGCTGTCATCCAGCGGCTTCCGCCAGCAAAAACATCTGGTGAAGATCCACCATTAAATCCTGTAACAAGTTTCTGGTAGGCATTGTCCCAGCCTACAGCTTCGAGTTTCACTTTGATATCCGGGTTCTCTTCTTCGAACCTGTCAATGATATCTTGCACTCTTTCCCTAGTGTCAGGATCATCGGCACCTGGTTTTAAATAAGTGATTTCAACAGGACCATCTCCCCCAGACTCCCCTTCTGTCTGACCGGAACATGCTGCCAATATCAGCGCGATACTAAGCAATAACATCGTCAGTGATTTTTTCACCTTTTGCCATCTCCTTTATAATTTAATCATTAACTCCTTGGAATGTATGCGCTTACAATGGGACTTCAAAAATCTCTTCTAAAGCGACAGAAGCTGCACCTTTCAACTGGAAATCACCCCCTAAAGTGGTCGCTTGTATTTCTAAACCATCGGTGAAGATGTCAAAAGCAAGCGTGTTCACTTTTTCTCGAAGTCTATTGATAAAATAAGAATCATTAGTGATAGGACCCCAGCCAATTAAAATCACTTCTGGGTTGAATAAATTGACCAAGGTTACCAGTCCATTTGCCATATACTCGATAGTTTCTTCAATAACACTCAAAGCAAGTTCATCCTTATATTGAAGCGCTTTCAAAAAATCGCCTTGTGAAACTTCCTCAAGTTTTTGATAACTATCCATCATTCTGGTGGGTGTACCTTTCTCTAGATGCTCCTTAATACTTTCTTGAATGGCAGGCCAGTTCACATAATTCTCTAAACAGCCTCTGTTTCCGCATTCGCAAAGAATGCCATTATTATTAATCGTAATGTGACCAAACTCCCCAGCTCCCCCGTGTGACCCACGGAAGATCTGATCCTCTATCACAATTCCAGAACCTATCCCATCACCCATCTGGATATAAATCAAATTTCTTTTCGCACCATAATGGCCGTATTTGTTTTCTGCAAGCGCTATGGCATTGGCATCATTATCAATCCATGCCCTTAATCCAAACCGCTCTTCCACCATTTCTTTTAACGGAATATTTTCCAAATGCATTTTAGCATTGTTACGGATGATTCCTTTTTTAGCGTCTATGATTCCTGGAGTGATAATCGATACACCAAGGCACAAGGACAAATCTTCACATGCATCAAGATGATTACCGATTCTGTCCAGCGTATAACCGATGACATCAGGGTGTGACTGAAAATCATCAGTATAAATCTCTTTATCTTTCACATCTGCTTCCATGTTCAATTTTCCAATAATAATAGAAGAATTAGTAATAGACACGCCAAGGACAAATTTACTATCGGGAGCAAATTGAAGATACACCGGCTTTCTTCCACCACTCGATTCTCCTACCCCCCCTACTGTTACCATCCCCTCTTCAAGCAGTTCATTTACTGCGGAGGTTACCGTCGTAGGACTTAACTTGTTCTGTTTCGCTATTTCACTTCTCGATATAGGACCATGCTCACGAATAGTTTTCAGAATGATATATTGATTGATTTCCTGCATCAACTTCAATCCGCCAGTTTTTTTCATTGTCCCCTCCTGTCCTCCCTTTTTTGCTTTAATACATTCGAACTTACTTTTTCCAGTGACTTTATTAAGTTACAGTTTAACTATAACATGACTTATTTGAAAAATAAATTAAATATTTAGAATTTTTAAATAGTAAATATTAGCAAACTGTTTGCTCCCCAGGATAATCAGATATAGAGTTTTTTAGAAATGATGAAGACTTCGTGACTACAAACAAAAAGCCCCCATTAATGTGAGGGCTTTTCCTATCTTAATAAGAACTTCTTACGGCCCGCTCCGGATCGGCCGGTCCCTCATGATCAAGGGCATCAAACATAAACTTGTAGGATAATGGCTCATAGACAATAGTTTGGTGATCCGCGAGGTTTAACGGGTAGTAATCCTGGATGGTTATGTTCGAGACTTGTGTAGCAGGGCCGTCAAGAAATGCGGAGCTATAGGGGGTGACCACCTGATCGGTTTTTGTCGTAATCACGGTATACGACACATTGCCCGGAGTCTCATCTCCCTGGTTCAGGTTTTCCAGAAATTCCGAGCCAACTAATTGCTGCTGGCAAGCTGTGCAGGAAGTGATATCAGATACATCAGAATTCAGTCGCGTGAAGCCCAAAATGCCATCAGTTCCGTGGTTGGAGGGAACAAAAGCTATCAGATTATCAACATTTTCCGCGCCTCTTAAGTTTTTAATATAATAACGAGGCATCATACCGCCCTGACTATGCCCAATGATATCCACCCGCTCAGCGCCGGTCAAATTTAATACATTATCTACAAACTCTTTCAACTCTTGAGCAGAATCTTCAATCGGGCCTGTAGAAGCTCCTGCATGAGTCAATCCATAATTCAAGGCATAGACGCAATTCCCTTTGCTTGCAAGCACGGGAGAAAGCTCTGCCCAGTTTTGCGCACTCCTTTCGAAAGTACCTGGTACAAGGATAATCGGTTTGGGCTTGTCTTCAGAAGGCTCGCATGTGGGATCATTCGCTCTAGGTGGAGGCGTACCCTGTTCTAGTAAAAAATCTGAGTCACTTTGAGCATTTACTAGATTTGGCAAGGATAACAAGACAGTAAAGACAAATGCGAAAACATAGATAATAGGTTTAAACATTCATATTCTCCTTTCCTTTCACTCATCGTATAAAAACGCTTACAAAAGGTCAAAAAAACAACACGAAAAGAGCCTACTCTTGTCTTCACATAGCTTATATTACAACGAAAAAAAACACCTACACCCCAGGGCCTCCAATTTCTGGAGGACCTGGGGTGTTGTGTTAAATCCATTTATACCCAGCGGGTGGTCAGGACTTTTTTGCGTGTATAGAACTCGAGACCATCTTTTCCGTTAGCATGAAGATCTCCATAGAAAGAATCTTTCCAGCCAGAGAATGGGAAGAAGGCCATAGGAGCTGGTACACCGATGTTGACACCTAGCATACCTGCATCAATGGTTTCGCGGAATTGACGTACACTTCCTCCGTCTCTCGTAAAGATACAAGCTCCATTAGCAAAACGTGATTGATTAGTCAGGGCAACTGCTTCATTAAGATCTTTCACACGTGCAATAGACAGAACCGGAGCAAATATTTCATCTTGCCAGATTTTCATCTCTGTCGTTACGCCGTCAAAAATAGTAGGTCCTACAAAATAGCCTTCTCTTTTGGCATCTTCATCATTACGACCATCGCGAACAAGTTTTGCTCCTTCTTTCTCACCAGTTTCAATATAATTCAATGTACGTTCCTTATGGTTTTCCCGGATAACTGGTCCGAGGAACACTCCTTCATCCATGCCGTTTCCGATGGTGATTTCATTAGCTTTGTCCGTTAGCAGTTCAATGAATTCATCGGCAACAGAATCTTCGACAGCTACAACTGAAGCTGCCATGCAGCGTTCACCGGCAGATCCAAATGCCGCGTTCAGGATTTGAGTAGTAGCATTATCGATATTGGCATCTTTCAGGACGATGGAGTGGTTTTTAGCTCCTGCAAGGGCCTGCACGCGCTTCAAGTTCTCCGTACCACGCTTGTACACATATTCAGCAACAGGCTGGGAACCGACAAAAGAAATAGCTGCGATGTCTTTATGATCCAGCAACCCATTTACAACATCATGAGCTCCATGTACGATGTTGAATACACCTTTTGGCAGTCCTGCTTCTTCTAAGAGTTCTGCCAGGCGATTAGCAAGCAATGGGGTACGTTCAGAAGGCTTCAATACGAACGTATTACCAGTAACAATTGCCATTGGGAACATCCAGGCAGGTACCATCATTGGGAAGTTGAATGGTGTGATTCCACCGATTACTCCGATTGGATAGCGGTATACTCCTGATTCAAGGCCTGCTGCAATGGAAGGAAGCTGTTCTCCCATCATTAAAGAAGGAGCGCCTGAAGCGAATTCAACGTTTTCAATGCCTCGCTGAACTTCTCCATATGCTTCTTTAAAGCTTTTACCATTTTCAATTGTTACGATTTTCGCCAGCTCATCCCAATTATCAACAAGCAATTGCTGATATTTAAACAGGATACGTGCCCGTTTAGGAACAGGTACTTCCTTCCATTCTTGAAAAGCTTCGTCAGCGATTTTCACTGCATCCTCCACGTCTTTTACAGAAGAAATGGGAACATGGGCAATGACCTCTCCTGTTGCTGGATTATATACAGGTTCTGTTTGATCAGATTGAGCGTCTACCCATTCTCCGCCAATATAGTTTTGAAGTGTTTTTACTTGTGTTTGAGTCATAACAAAATTCCTCCTAAATTGTTTTTAAAAAATAGAATACAAGAATACGGCAAAGAACATGACAATCAATGGAACAACCACACTTAACATAAAGATAGGTTTATAGGCTCTTTTATGAGTTTCTCCACAAATCGCCCGTACAGTAGTTACTACATAACCGTTATGAGGTAATGAATCAATACCACCTGACGCCAGTGCAGATACTCGGTGCATGGCACCCGGATCCAACCCCTGACTCATATAGATGGGAGCAAGAATAGGCAAAGCGATTCCTAATCCGCCAGAGGCTGAGCCAGTTATCCCACAAACCACAGTTACCCCAACAGCGAGTCCGAGTAATGGCGGTCCAGGCAAGTTGACCAGCCCATCTACTACACTATCAAAAGCTGATACCTGGGCAGCGACACTTCCAAAACCGACAACAGCACAAGTATTAGCTAGTGCCACCAATGCATTTTGGGTTCCGATTGCAAGTGATCCCCAAAACTCGGTCAAAAAGCTATACATCGATACACACGCCAGGGCAATCCCGGTAGTCAAGGCGATTAACAAGGCTGTAGTAGGATTCATGAATTGTCCGAGTACATTTAAAAGCACGATGACTAATACAAGTGGTAAAACAGCAATGATCACATTCGGTAACGCATTAATTTTTTCTGGTTCTGATTGATAGTTACTTTCCAGTTCTCCCGCCTCAACGGCAGAAGCCGTTTCACTCATTGCTGCTGAAGATGCAGAAGGAAGCATGAAAGATTCCCCATTAGCTGAAGCTTTTCTTACCATCCTTCCAAGCCACAAACCTCCAGCTACCATGACAAGCAATGCACTTAAAACACCGATAAAGCCACCAGCAGTTGGAGTCGTTTCAAAAAACTCGGTTGGAATGATATTTTGAATTTCCGGCGACCCTGGTGCGGTCATCGTAAATGAAATCGAACCAAATACTAACGCAGCAGGAATGAATCGGTGCGGCAGGTTAGCTGCACGGAATAAAGAAACGGCAATCGGGTAGACGGCAAAACCTACAACAAACAAACTGACACCGCCATAAGTCATAATCGCCGCTGCTGCCACCACAGCGAAAACTGCACGTTTAGCACCGAAAGTATTTTTAATCCATTGAGCAATACTTTCAGCAGACTTTGTTTCCTGCATGATTTTTCCGAAGATAGCTCCCAGTAAAAAAACTAAAAACCAGGATGCAAAATAACCGGTAAATCCGTTCATGTAATCTTCTTTAAGTGCGGTTTCTAAATTTAATCCGCCGGTAACAGCTACCAAAATCGAACTGATTAATGCGGCAATGATGATATTGACGCCTTTCATAGTCAGGTAGATCAATAAACCAAGTGATGCAATTAGCCCAAGTAAACCGATTACGTCCATGTCTCCCACCTCTAAATCCGTTTAACCTACGTTGCTTTCTGCTGAGAAATTATACTCATAGCAAACGTTATAAAGTTCTTCGATTTCTGATTGGGATGGTACTCTTGGGTTATTGGCTGGGCTTCCACTAGCTAATGCATCAGAAGCCATCTTGTTGATAGCGGTTTCAAATTGTTCCTTATCAATACCCCATCCACTTAGATTAGGAATATTTAAATCCAGGCATAATTTTTTCACGGAGTTAACGGCTAAATCTGCAGCTTCCTCGTCCGACAGGTTTTCTGATTCCGGAGAGAAAATCCTTCCCAAATCAGCCAGACGTTTGACAGCATATTCTCTGCTGAACTCCAGTACAGCCGGCAGCAGCATCGCGTTTGAATACCCATGAGGAACATGGAACAAAGCGCCAATCGGGCGTGACATGCCGTGCACTAAACAAACAGATGAGTTGGAAAAAGCAATGCCTGCCTGCAAAGAACCTAACGCCATACATTCTCTTGCCTCCAGGTTTTCTCCGTTTTGATAAGCAGCTTTAATGTTTTCTACAATTAACTTCATTGCAGAAAGTGCCATAGAATCAGTCATCGGATGGGACCGTTTAGAAATATAAGCCTCAACCGCATGACTAAGAGCATCGACCCCAGTCGCTGCTGTCACGTGCTGTGGCGAAGAGAGCGTCAATAACGGATCCACAATAGCGGCATCCGGCATAAACGCCGGCTGCTTTATCATCATTTTCACATCATTGCTCGTGTTGGTAATGATAGTAACATCGGTCGCTTCCGACCCGGTACCTGCCGTTGTCGGGACGGCAATATGAGGAACCGGCTTTTTATCCGCTATTTTATTTCCGCCCATATAATCCCCGATATAGTCTCCGTTAGTTGCTAATATAGCAATTGCTTTAGCAGTATCAATACAGCTTCCGCCACCAATTGAAATGACTACATCACATTTTTCATTTTCAAACAATTCAAGCGCCTCTTGAACATAAGTATCTGTCGGCTCTGATTCAATCCCTAAATAGACAGCGCTTTCAATTCCTGCCTGAGTTAAGTAATCACGTCCTTCGCTAATGTAACCTAGCTTTTCCATGATTTTATCACTAACTATAAGTGCCTTTTTTCCTCTTTCAGCTGCTTCTTTCCCCAGTGTTTCAAACGAATTGCGCCCATAATTAATAGTACTTGGCATTCGAAAGACAGCATAATTCTCCATTTAACTCACACCCTTTTTTTAGTCTTCATCTTAACTAATGCAAAAAGCGTGCCAAGTTTAAAAATGCCGCTATACTGACAATTCCGAATTTTAAATGTAGCTAACCAACTACATTTTGTCGTATTTCACCTACACTACAGTTTGTTGATTTGATATTTTTTCATCTTTTGGTACAACGTAGTTCGGTGAATTCCTAAAAGTTTTGCTGCCTTTGATTTATTTCCACCTGTATTTCTCAATGCATCGCGAATTAGATCTCTTTCTTTTTCATCCCCGATTGTTTTTGCTTGATGGATTGAGGTGATGGAATCATCAGATGAGTCTTTTGTTTTTTCCCTGCCTATAATATTCGCCGGCAAATGATGTACACCTATTGTACTGTCATCCACCAGAACGACTAATTTTTCAAGAGTATTGATCAGCTCCCTTATATTCCCTGGCCAAGGGTATTTCATAAACAAAGCCATCGCTTCGGAAGTCATCACTTTGTTTGGCTGTTGGTACTTCTTACATAAGCTATTAATATAGTAGGATACTAACTTAGGAATATCTTCTATGCGTTCGCGTAAAGGAGGGATCGGGATTTCAATGATATTCAGTCGATAATAGAGATCTTCACGGAAGTCTCCCGCTTCCACCATTTTCTCGAGGTTACGGTTAGTTGCAGCTATGATTCTAGCGTTAATCTCATATTCATGGGCACCTCCAACACGATCCACCCGTTTCTCTTGCAGGACCCGTAATAGCTTTGCCTGCATCATTAATGGCATCTCACCGATTTCATCTAAAAATATCGTCCCATTCTCAGCTAATTCAAATTTCCCCGGTTTTCCGCCTTTCCTGGCTCCAGTAAATGCACCTTCCTCATAACCAAATAATTCGGATTCAAATAAGTGCTCAGGTATGGCGCCACAATTCACACTAATAAACGGTCCAAATGAAAAAGCACTTAAATGATGAATCCCTCTGGCGTACATTTCCTTTCCTGTTCCGCTTTCTCCGGTAATTAATACAGTCGCATCGGTTTTAGCCACTTTTCTGGAAAGCCTCTTCCTATTAGATGTACTTTCACTATCACCAATGATTTGATCGAGCGTCATTGTGGAGTGCTCTTGATTATTAGCTGGAATGGACTGAGGAGATCGTGGCGGCAGTTGGATTTGCCGGTTATTTTCCTGCAGACGTTCGTAGATACGGTAAACTTCTGTCACTCCCTCGAAGATTAAAATTCCAATGGCACCTACAACTTTATCGTTTTTCCAGATAGGGATTCGATGGACAATCATCGCCTGGCCCTGGATATACTGGATAACCCCCCGCTCAGGCATCCCTGTCTTTAATGTATCTGGCAATTTGGTATTATCGATTACTTCTTCTACATGGCGTCCAATAGCATCTTCAGGAGAAATTCCGGTAAAACGGCTATAAGCATCATTAAATTCCCGTACAATCCCATGTTCATCTACTACCGCTACCCCTTCGTAGGCACTCTCTAAAATTTCATTTAAAATTTCTGCAGAATGTTCCCTTTGATTCATATCTTTCATATTAGTGTGAAGACACTCCAAAATATGATTATTTGTTAATAAACCAATCAAACGCTGATCATCATCAACAACTGCAAAATTCGTATGATTAAGGGAGATTACATCCATTAATGAGTCATCAATATGAACAATAGAATGATGGTCTTTAGTTACATAGTTTGAGACGGAGGCTTTTGACTGGCGACCAAGTAATGCGGCCATAATCATTCTTGATGTTACTATTCCCGTCGGTTTTAATTCCTGGTCAACAACAGGGAGAAATTGCAGCTCATCTTCCATAAGGAGCTTTGCAGCTTTTCGAATGGAAGTATTTTCAAAAATGAATTGAGGCGGAACCATCCATTGGTTTATACTTAGCAAATTTTCTTTCTCATAATCTTTTTTATCGTTTTGCATGAAATCATGAACCACTTTCTTCACCACCGAGTTTTGTTGTAATTTATTAACTTATATATTAACAAATTATAAGTTATTAAGTTTTCCAACTTCTCAAAGTTCATTATCAACCTTGATTCTCGCATAACTACATCTTTACATTAAATTAATATGGCTATGACCGTACTTACAGGTTTAAATCTATGACCTTGCTCCCCTATTTCCAGTTACCTCCCAGTTGGAAAATGAGCAAGAAATTTTTCTCCTATACATCAGACAAAAAGCGAGCAGACGCTAATCTGCTCGCTTCCTTTTTACCGTATCGTTTCTAACAACTGATAAGCCTCTTCACTAGTCTTCACATGCAATAAATCTTCGCGGAATTTCTCATCCATCAAACGACGTGACAACATCTGCAAAATCTTCAGATGATCATCACCCTGACGTTCTTTTGGTACAGCAATCATGAAAATCAGCTTCGCGTCTGTTCCGTCCATGCTGTTCCAGTCGACACCGTCACGTTTGATGCCGAATACGACAGCGGGCTTTTTGACAGCGGACGATTTTCCGTGTGGGATGGCGATGTTCATCCCAAGTCCTGTGCTGCTTTCCTGTTCGCGATTTATAATTGCCTGCTTGAATTCCGTTTTGGAATCAAGGACGCCTTCTGTATCCAATGTCTGAATCAATTCATCAATCACATCATCTCGTGAAGAGCCTTCCAGATCGATGTTGATCAATTCTGGCGTAGTTATATCCGTAAGCTTGTTGATTTCTTTTGGCTGTTCCTCCTGCTCTGGTTCTTTCACAGCTGGCTCTTCCGCTGGCTGCTCGGCAACTGCAGCCTCTCCAGTAGGCACTCCTGCTACTGCCACATCTTTTTTCAAGAAGTTGACGAGGAAAGCGGTAACGACAACACCCACCGCGATTGCGACAAAGAACATCAACACGTTATCTACTGCACCGAGCACGGCCACAATCGGACCTCCATGAGCGACACGGTCGCCGACATTACTCATCATTGCAATAACAGAACCCGTCATCGACCCGACGATGATGCTTGGTATAACACGCAGCGGGTCTTGTGCTGCAAAAGGAATCGCGCCTTCTGTGATTCCAAATAACCCCATCGTGAACGATGCTTTCCCTGTTTCACGCTCTGCCTGCTGGTATTTCTTTTTGTTTATGAATGTTGCAAGTCCCATCCCAATTGGCGGGATAGCGATAGCGGCAGCGATCGGTCCCATGATCTCATAGTTGCCTTCCCCGATCATGGCAGCCCCGAATAAGAAGGCAACCTTGTTAAACGGACCGCCCATATCGACAGCGATCATGGCACCAAGAATCATCGCCAGCACAATCGAACTTGTTCCCTGCATGCCTTCCAGCCATGCGGTAAGTCCTTCGAATATACTTGCAACTGGAGCACCAATAACAAAAATGAACAACAACCCGACTGTCAATGACCCTAATATTGGAATAAAAATGATTGGCATGACTGGCTGGACAGCCTGTGGTACTTTGATCTTTTTAATAGCCAATACTACATACCCAGCAAGGAAACCAGCGATGATACCGCCGATGAATCCCGCTCCTGCTTCACTTCCGTAAAAGCTTCCGTCAGCGGCAATATAACCACCGATAATACCTGGCGCCAAGCCTGGCCGGTCCGCGATACTATAGGCAATGAATCCAGCCAGGATCGGTACCATGAAGGTAAATGACGCGCCGCCTAAGGCTTCAATCTGTTTCCAAAAAGAACCTTCCGGAATGACGAGACCACCAGGTGTCTGCTCGCCTCCTAGCGCTAATGCGAGCGCTATCAAAAGACCACCGACAACGATGAACGGAATCATATAAGAAACACCATTCATCAAGTGACGATAAACCGGGTTTTCTTTTTCTTTCTTTTGATTCTTAGCCTCTGCAACAGAAGCCATGCCGGCCTTGTAAACGGATACATTTCCGTCCTGAATTCGCTTGATCAATTCTTTCGGCTGGCGGATACCTTCCTGGACACCAACGACGATGAGCTGTTTACCAATGAAACGCTCCTTGGATACTTCTTTGTCACTGGCAATGATGATGCCATCCGCTTCCTCAACATCTTTATCGGTCAACGCATTTTCTACACCAATGGAACCTTGTGTCTCAACCTTGATGTCAACGCCCATTTCTTCGCCTGCTTTTTGCAAGTTTTCAGCAGCCATATACGTATGAGCGATACCGACCGGACACGCGGTTACAGCTAGTATTTTCATGTCGTTTCCCCCTCACTTATTTGTTGTATCTTTAGAATACGACATTTTTCGTCATAAAAAATAATTCATTTTTACCGGAGCTGTGGTAAAAATGAATTATTTAGAAAAAGACTCTAGAATATCCATCACTTCTCTTGTGTTCCTCACTTTTATCAACTGCTGAAGAATTTCCGGATTTTCACTTAGACTCGAAATTGCCTGGATAAGCGGTTTGGTCATATGCTGGTCATCTTTTGCAATTGCTAAAAGAAATACGATTGACACGCGCTCTGTACCCCATTCTAATGGTTCCTCCAACACCGCCATGGCAACGGTTGACCGGTGGACTTCTTCCGAATGAGCATGGGGAATCGCTATGCCGCCTCCAATCGAAGTTGCTGAAGATCGCTCTCTTGCTATGGCACTATGGGGAAAGAGTGAAGTGACTCTTCCTTTTTCCATTAAGCAACTAGCCAGTAATTCGACAACCTTAAAACGATGCTCTGATTGGACATCCAGGTAGATGAAAGCCTCATCCAATAGCCGGACTAAGCCATCCAGCCCGTATTCGGAATGTTTTTCCTTTTCCATCGCTTGTAAAAAATCATCCAAGCGCTTTTTGTCCCGGGCTTCAAGTAGCGGAGAAATTACCAAATTTGGCACTTCTACGCCAGGCAATGATCTGGTAGAAATTACGAGGTCTACAGGCTGCTGCTTCAGTATTTCTTTTATTTGCCATTGCCCCACGCTTCCAATAATGTCAAAGCCAGTATAAGATTGTTCGAGTTTGGCCTGAAGCAAATGCGACATACCTACACCAAGGTCGCAGACAATCAGGACCTTTTTTGTTGTATTTCTTTTTTGCTGCAGGCGCTCAACCGCTGCTTGAAAATGGAGCACTAAATAAGCTGCTTCTTCCTCAGGAAAGGAAAGCTCATTCGTTTCTTCTATTTCTTCCAGGGCAAGCATTACCATGCTAAACATATACGGATACTTTTTCTTTATATCGCTTAACAACGGATTTTGAATCGTAAAGCCATATTGCACCCGGCTGATCGTCGGTTCCATATGCGTATGCAGCCCGTCGATCAAAGTTTGGTCCGTGGTAAAATCCACGAAGGTAAGCCTCTCCAGTTTAGCGATCAACTGACTCACGATTTCCGTTACCCCGGAGCCCTTTTCTTTTTTAGGATAGTGAACTCCTTTACTACTTACGAGGTGAAGGGCGAAATAAGTCTGCTCATTTTCCGGGAACTTCATCTTTAGTTCACGCTCGAGTCGTTTGATAAACCAAGTCGCAATTCCATATTCCTCTGTTTCCTGGACGGAGGCTTTTTCGGTATCTTTCAGTTCGATGGGAGCATGCTGGGCCGTCCGTTTAATCATGACAAGCGCGTGAATCAACAGGCTTTCATAGTCTCCCTCGCTCGTTAATACAGAAAAGTGATGCTGCATATCTTTCAGGAAGTCCCTGACTATTTTCACTTCATAAGCAGGGAACAAGTTAAGAATATCTTTGTTTTTACCTGAACGTGCTGACGTAAGTTCAGGAAGACGGGCTAACGCATTTCGTTTCTGCAGCTCCCCGCCCTTAATGATATGCCCCAGTCGCTGCTTTGAAATTAATTCAAGATCAAACCGCTCCAGCCAGCGGGCAATAACTGCCAAGTCTTCTTTGATAACATTTTTATTCACAAAATAAGTATCTGACAGCTGCGACAACGTAACGGAGCGATCGTTGACTAATAAATGATAAGTTATTTCAAGCAGGCGATCTTCTTCCGACTTCTCTTCAGACTGATATAGGCGATCAAACAGTTGTGACTTCTCATCCTGGCTGATGGAAAGGCGGACACCTAGTCCGGGCTTACGGAGCAACGAAGCAGCTGGATAGTCATTTAAAAATGACTCCACCCCTTTCAAGTCATTACGCACCGTTTTCTCTGAGCAACCTAATGTACTAGCCAACTCGTTTATCTGTTTATATTCGTCTGAATGAAGAGCCAAAATGCGGACGAGCTCTTTTTGTCTGTCGTTCATGTCAACCACCTGCTGTCTTCTTTGAAATCACCTTCATTCTACCCGATAGGTGCTGTATCGACAAACTACTATATATACTTAACCTAGTTACCGACAGAATCTATCACTGATACAGATTAGATCAAACGTTTAATTAACAAGCATCATTGTCTCTCATAAAGACATTATTTCTCATTTAATTTTAATATTGTCTCTCTTATTTTCGAATTTGCCTCTCATCCAGCCAAAGTATACCCTGTTCACAAAACCTCAACATATGCTCCCTTAAGTCATAAACTTTCCTTTACAGGATTTAGCGAATACTTCGGCCATAAGACTTCCCTCGAACGAAGCCAGAACCTGCTGGAACAACATTCCGACAATAACCGGAACGACAACAGGAGAAGAAAAATAAGTAATCGTAATAACCGCTCCCCCTCTGTTAACAGGGCAATGACCGGCATGATGATATGTAAAATAATTAGACACACAACCAGAGAAAACGGATGGCGAAGGGCACTTTTCAAATCTTTAAAATTGGATTTCAAACTCTCTGAGAATGTCGTGAATGCAAATATCCACGAAACAAGGAATACGTAATTATCCAGCCATTCAGCGAAAAGAACACCGATTACTACGGCAGTAGGTGTCATATATTGCATGATTTTTTGTAGATAGATATTGAAAGTAGCCAGCATGACTATGTTATTGCTAGTTTATGCTGATCCCGTTCATGTGAGTGGCAGAGCTAATCATGCGAGTTTACGCTTTTAAATGTGCGTCTGAATCTTATCAATGATTATTTATAAATTATAAAAAAGAGCCTCGGGAAATTTCTTTCCCAAGGCGCCAAAGTCCACTTAATACTCTTTTTCCAACGCATTCACGATCTCCTCTAAAGATTGCCCCATACTGGCTTCCACCGCAGCCAGATAGGCTCCTTCCAGCACAGGCTCTTCTGCCAAATGAACATTATCCAACTCCAGCATTTCGATCGCTATCTCGGCATTCATTTTCGCGCTGCCAAGATCATAGAAAACGACCGTTCCCTGGGCGCTGTGTACATTTTCTATCGCTCCCTGGATTTTTTCGAGGCTTGTACCGATTTCACCATCTTCCGTCCCGCCGGCCGCTTCCACAGTAACCTTTCCGACTGCCTGCTGGAGGATGTCTTTGACTCCTTCGGCAACTTTTTCGCTGTGAGAGATAATTACGATTCCTACATTAGCCATCATCTACGCCTCCTCTCTCAGGCTTTCGGCTAGCGCTTCAAATATATAATAGGAAGAAACTGAGCCGGGGTCTAGATGGCCTTTCGAGCGTTCTTTCAAGTAAGCGGCACGGCCTTTTGTCGCTACGATATCTTTTGTTGCTTCCATCGACGACTTGGCGTTATCACGGATGACGCTGGCAGCGAAGTCATCTGCATCTTTCATCCGCTCTGCCACAGGCGACCAGACGTCAATCATCGTCTTTTCTCCTTCTTCCGCTTTGCCGCGTTGTTTAATACCGGCTACTGCATCTTCCAACGCTGTGACAAACGTATCATATGTCACAGCCTCTTCACCTTTCACTGCCATCGACATTTTCAGAAATGCTGTTCCGAATAATGGACCGGACGCGCCTCCAACTTTTGACATCAATGTCATCGCTACATCCTTCAGAACGTCTGAAACTTGCGCATAATCATTGCCATCAATCTTCTTGACGACCTCATCGAAACCGCGGGCCATGTTGATGCCATGATCGCCGTCTCCGATTGCCTGATCTAATTCAGACAAATAGTCTTTATTATTCTGTATTTTTTCATTACTTTTCATAATCCACTTGAGAGCTTGTTCGACTGTATATGTCATATGCTTCCCCTCCTAGTATCAAGATCGAAATGCTGGCGCATCAGACGGGCTGTCCAACAGCTTTTTCAATCCATCGTCCAAATTCAATAAAGTCACGGAGCATCCTGCCATTTCTAAGGATGTCATGTATTCGCCAACGAATGTTTTATAGGTCTTTACCCCTTTTTCCTGCAAAAATTCCTGAACCTTGCGATTGACCAGATGCAGTTCCATTTCCGGAGTCGCTCCCATTCCGTTTACCATCACGGCAACTTCTTCTGCTTCAGGCAAATCTTCCAGAATGTGATTGGTTAACTCAACAGCGATCTCATCAGCTGTCCCGAGAGGCTTGCGTTCTGTTCCTGGCTCACCGTGGATGCCGATGCCTACTTCCATTTCGTCGTCGCCTAGTTCAAAACTAGGATTCCCGGATGCCGGCATGATGCATGGGCTCAACGCTACCCCCATCGAACGAACATTAGTAATCACTTTTTCAGCGGTAGTTTTCACTTCCTCCAAGGAAGCACCTGCCTCCGCTTTCGCGCCGGCAATTTTATGAACAAAGATCGTCCCGGCAACGCCACGGCGTCCATCTATATCATCAATGGCAACATCATCATTGACGACGACCTGTGCCACATCAATGCCCTCTGCTTCCGCAAGTTCTGCTGCCATATCGAAGTTCATGACATCTCCTGTATAGTTTTTGATGACCAGTAACACCCCGGAGCCCCCATCGACTGCCTTAATCGCTTCCAATAC
This sequence comes from Thalassobacillus sp. B23F22_16, assembly GCF_043496955.1. Classification (NCBI taxonomy): domain Bacteria; kingdom Bacillati; phylum Bacillota; class Bacilli; order Caryophanales; family Bacillaceae; genus Thalassobacillus; species Thalassobacillus sp. B23F22_16. The sequence continues at coordinate 46,574 of NZ_JBIEKD010000027.1, forward strand.
CTGATCTGGTGTCGGTGAGGTGAAAATTTCGCCTGCCACAGCAGCATCGAGCATTCCCTTTCCTATGTAACCGGCATGGGCAGGCTCGTGGCCGCTCCCTCCACCGCTTACGATACCGACTTTATTTTGAATAGGAGAATCTTTTCTTGTGACGACTGTAGTATCAGGTATCCGTTTGACTTCGTCAGGCTTAGCTGCAACAAAACCATCCAGCATTTCCGTTACGATTTGGTTCGGATCATTCATTATTTTTTTCATCTACTAGCCCCTCCTATTTAATCAGGCACCTCTTGTTACCAAAAGGTGCCTGTCATTAGTGATTTACTTAAATTCGCGTGTAGCTGCTACCGCTTTTTTCCAACCATTATAAAGTTCTTCCTGCTTAATCTCTTCCATTTCTCCTTCAAACGTACGATCGTTCTTCCACTGCTGCTTGATTTCATTTTTATCTTTCCAGTAGCCGACAGCAATACCGGCAAGGTACGCGGAACCAAGCGCTGTGGTTTCCTGGACGACCGGGCGCTCGACTGGTACACCGAGAATGTCACTCTGGAACTGCATCAGGAAGTTGTTTTTGACAGCACCACCGTCGACGCGCAACTTCTTAAGATCAAGTTCAGAGTCTGCAATCATCGCATCCAGTACGTCTTTTGTCTGGTAGGCCAATGACTCCAGGGTGGCACGGACGAAATGCTCTTTCGAGGTTCCACGAGTGAGTCCGAATACTGCTCCGCGGGCATCGCTGTCCCAATATGGTGTTCCTAGTCCGACGAAGGCCGGCACAAGGTAAACGCCATCCGTAGAATCAACAGATGTAGCCAGGTTTTCAGTCTCCGGTGCGCTGTTGATCAGCTTCAAACCGTCACGCAGCCACTGAATTGCAGAACCAGCTACGAAGATACTTCCTTCCAGCGCATATTCGACTTTTCCATCGAGCCCCCAGGCCAGTGTCGTCAACAGACCATGCTCGGACTTCACACCTTTTTCACCGGTATTCATCAGCATGAAGCAGCCAGTTCCATACGTATTTTTGGCCATACCTTTTTCAAAACAAGCCTGACCGAACAAGGCCGCCTGCTGGTCCCCAGCGATACCGGCAATCGGAACTTCGTGACCAAAGAAGTGATAATCGACAGTGTTTCCATAAACTTCGGAAGACTGCTTCACTTCTGGCAGCATGCTTTTTGGCACACCAAGGATATCAAGCAGTTCATCGTCCCACTTCAGGTCATAAATATTGAACATTAGCGTACGAGATGCGTTGGAATAGTCGGTGATATGAACCTTGCCGCCAGTCAGTTTGTAGACGAGCCATGAATCGATCGTTCCGAACAGCAGGTCGCCATTATCCGCTTTTTCCCGTGCGCCTTCAACGTTATCCAGAATCCATTTTACTTTAGTCCCGGAAAAGTAAGGATCGAGGAGCAATCCTGTTTTGTCACGGAACAGGTCGTTATGACCTTGTTCACGAAGGTCTTTACAGATTCCTTCTGTCTGACGGGACTGCCAGACAATCGCTTTATAGACCGGCTTGCCCGTGTTTTTGTCCCACACAACAGTCGTTTCTCGCTGGTTGGTGATCCCGATCCCTGCAACCTGACTCGGTTCAATATCAGTTTTTCTTAACACATCAGCAATACAAGCAAGAACTGATGTCCAGATTTCATTAGCATCATGCTCGACCCAGCCCGGCTTCGGGAAAAATTGCTCAAACTCTTTTTGCCCGGTACCTACGATTGTTCCAGCTTCATCAAATAAAATCGCCCGTGAACTTGTCGTCCCCTGATCGATTGATAGAATATACTTTTTTTCCATATAACATCTCTCCTTTTATTAATTTACCTCTCCTATTTTCTTTTCGACACGATCGGCTGCAGTCCTCTCTTCTTTCAACTCAGACATCGCAGCTGAAACGAGAATGACAGCCATGACTGCACTTAGAACCCAAAATAATGTAGAGAATTCCCCTAAAAACATTGCCCGGTAGAATACCGCGCCATAAATACCACCAATGGCTGGACCGATGACCGGCACCCAGGCATAGCTCCAATCCGATCCGCCTTTACCCGGGATCGGCAAGAAAGCGTGAGCAATTCGCGGTCCCAAATCACGCGCCGGGTTAATCGCATACCCTGTTGTTCCACCCAGTGACATCCCAATCGCGACAATCAGCGCACCAACAATCATCGGATTCAACCCATCTGTGAAGTCGTTGGCACCAATGAACATCAGACCCATCAACAGAACGAATGTCCCGATGATTTCACTGACCAGGTTGGAAAAAGGACTGCGGACCGCCGGGTCTGTAGAAAACACCGCCAGTTTGGCCCCCTCATCCTCTGTTTCCCTCCAGTGAGGAAGGTAATTCAAAAACACGATAATGCCGCCAATAAAGGCACCAATCATTTGAGCGGTAATATACATCGGAACTTTTTCCCACGGAAACTCACCTACCGCAGCAAATCCGAGCGTAACCGCCGGATTGATATGCGCTCCTGAAAATTGTCCCACAGCATAGACCGCCATCGCAACGGCAAGACCCCAGGCAATCGTAATGACCACCCAGCCTGAGCCTTCCGCCTTCGAATTTTTCAAGACAACACCAGCGACCACTCCGCCGCCAAAAATAATCAGAATCATGGTACCTATAACTTCAGCTAAAAACTCATGCATGTGGTTTACACTCCTTTTTTGTTGGATTTACAAGATAACGGGAATACAAAAAGACCCACACTCAGCACATACTTTTTCCAAGGAAAAGTACTTGCTTAGCGTGAGTCTCCGTCTCTCCGTCACTTCGTTAACTTGTTATCTATTAAACTAAACGATTATGTAAGCGGTGTCAATCATTTTCACGAAAAAGTTTCAGACTTGTAATCTATAATTAATAAAAAAGTGGTTTAATGAAATGAAAACTGCAATACTAAAATTGCAGGATTTCATTGTCTCATATGATGCCATCCATTCTCATATAGCATTCAATTTGTCTCTCTTATTTTCGATATTGTCACTCTTTTTTCCAAAAGTTGGAACTAGTATAGAAAGTGGACACAGGTAGTGAGCCATGTTTTAATCGACCCAAAGCTTAGATAAAGGACGTGTTCACTTGACTAAAAAATGAAGAGTTACAGTTCGGAATTTAAAGAGTATGTAGCTAAAATGATTGTCCTAGACGGGCATAAAATGACTGATATTTGCCACAAGCTCAATTTACCTTACGGTACCGTTAAGCGGTGGGTAGGGAGCTATCGTAACAAGCAGAAGAACGCAGAAAAAGAGGAACAAAACCAGCTATTAACGGCTTCTGAGTACAAAGAGATGTATGAAAAAGAACGGCAAGAGAAGCTTGAAGCTCAGGAGGAAGCCGAAATATTAAAAAA
>NZ_JBIEKD010000028.1:0-49767 GCF_043496955.1 Thalassobacillus sp. B23F22_16
TAAATAGTCAAGGTCTAGTGGCGATAGCGGAGAGGTCACACCTGTTCCCATGCCGAACACAGCAGTTAAGCTCTCCAGCGCCGATGGTAGTCGGGTTTATCCCCGTGAGAGTAGGACGCCGCTAGGCAATCGAAAAACCCGGAAGTTTTCCAAAGCTTCCGGGTTTATTTTGTATCTAGTATTGTACGTGCACGTTAAAATACACTAAAAAAATAGTATAAGAGATGATAGATTGGTCCATACTAAAGCCATGGAGGTGATAGGATTGAAATCAATCAATCGCTGTGGCATATGTGAGCGTAACACGACAGAGGGCATTCATATCTATCAATTATTTGTTTGTGAGAGTTGTGAGAAAGAAATCATAGAAACAGAACCTGGAGATGCTAGATATTCTTTTTATATTAATAAGTTGAAAAATATAGTGCCATCAAAAATTCATTCTTAAGATGAAGATCTTCGCAGTCCAGGCGAAGGTCTTTTTTTCTTTAGGCTCTGTTTAAATCTCAATGTTGCATTTCCAGTAAAGCTCCCAATTGCTGAAGACTCAGTTTTAAGATATGTTGTTTCCGTTACGGTAGTAACGGTTTGGAGGTCCGGGAAATCACTCGCTTTCCGTGGGCATGTGGTGAGCTTCCTCAGGCTTCGCCTTGCGGGATCTCACCGCTCATGTTCATCCCACTGGAGTCTCGCAATTTCCCGGACCTCCTTGCGTTTAAGGGAGAAATGGAAACATCGTTATGCAGTCCTTCAACCAAAGGGAGAACTACTTAGAAGGCAGTCTCATCTATAATAGGGGGTTCTTTTCTCCCATCCTTCGGATGGGGTGGTTGGGAAACTGCGAGACTCCAGTTCCCCAGCCGCCCCTGACACTTTTATGGATAAGACCCTTGATATATTTGAAATCAAGTCTTCGACTTTTCGGCCCTATAGTTGAATAAGCGTTTTATAAAAAAACGCCTTACCAGCGTCTGTGCTTGTAATCATTCGGTGAGTTAGATAAGATGAAGGAGATTTTCATTGTAACTAAAAAGGGGAAGCCTTTTATGTCTTTAGACCAAACCAAAACGCCACTTTACGATACGCTGGTAGATTATAAAAATCGCGCACTTGACTCCTACCATGTACCAGGGCATAAAAATGGAAAAATATTTTCAAGCCGAGGCATGGATGAGTTTCAATCTTTTCTTCAGATGGATGCTACGGAGATTACCGGTATGGATGATTTACATGATGCACACGGTCCGATACAAGAGGCACAAGCATTAGCTGCTGATTATTTTAACAGTGAGTCATCCTACTTTCTAATCAATGGAAGCACTGCTGGAAACCTGGCGATGCTTCTAACGATATGCCAGGCGGGAGATAAGATAATTGTCCAGCGGAATTGCCACAAATCCATTCTGCATGGTTTAGAACTGGCAGGAGCTCAGCCCGTCTTTTTGGCGCCCAGCTATGAGGAACAATCAGCAAGATACAGCAAAATAGAGGTAGAGACCGTAGAAGAAGCACTGGTTCGTTTTCCAGAAGCGAAAGGCCTTGTACTGACTTACCCCGACTACTTTGGCCGTACTTATGAGATTGAAGAGATTATCAAGACAACCCATCATCATGAAGTCCCTGTTCTGGTAGATGAGGCTCATGGAATCCATTTTCACTTAGGCCGTCCCTTTCCTTCCTCAGCTTTAGAAGCAGGAGCAGATCTCGTCGTCCAGTCTGCGCATAAAATGGCACCTGCCATGACCATGGCTTCAATGCTCCATGCAAACGGGGATCGTATTGATATGGAGAGACTTCGTTATTTTCTTCAAGTTTTCCAATCGAGCAGTCCTTCTTATCCTCTCATGGCGAGCCTGGACTTAGCCCGGCATTTTCTAGCTAATGCCACCGAAGAAATGGTTGGGAGGGCTATTCAGCATGCAGCGAAAATCAGAGAAATTTTTGCTGAAGGAGAGGGGTGGACCGTATTACCAGGTAGTAGGTGTGATGACCCTCTTAAAGTCACTCTGCAGGCAGACAGAGGATGGACTGGCCTTCAATTAGCAACTCTATTGGAGGATGCAGGCGTATTTCCGGAACTGGCACTTCCCGACCAGCTTTTGCTCATAACAGGACTAGGGGACTACATTGATGTACGCCGCCTTAAAAACTCGATTTCTAACGTGAACGAACAATTAAAAACAACACGAAAGCATGCTACAATAAAGGCGGTCAATCTGTATACGGAAAAGATTCAGGAACTGGCTTTTTCTTATGAAAAAATGAAAAAGATGCAAAGCGTATTCACCCCATGGCAGGAGGCAGTAGGGAAGGTGGCGGCACAGCCGATCGTGCCATATCCTCCTGGCGTCCCATTGCTGGTAAAAGGGGAAACAATCACAAAGAAACATGTAGAACAAATAGTGCAGTTAATTGACCAGGGTACCCGTTTTCATAATGATGATATTAAAGAAGGAATGGTCACCTTTAAATAGATCTGAGGAGAATGATTGTGGAAGGATTATTTATAACGTTTGAAGGCGGTGAGGGCGCAGGGAAAACTTCTGTGCTTAAAACTGTTGCAGAAGAATTAAACAATAAGGGTTATGATGTACTAGCAACCAGAGAGCCTGGCGGCATCGAGATAGCAGAAAAAATTCGTCATATTATTTTAGATCCGGCTCATACTGCCATGGATGGGCGTACAGAAGCCTTGTTATATGCCGCTGCACGCAGACAGCACCTTGTCGAGAAAGTGCTGCCTGCACTTAAGGAAGGGAAGGTCGTCCTTTGCGACCGATTTGTCGACAGCAGTTTGGCTTATCAAGGCTATGCGCGTGGCCTTGGCATGGATGAAGTGTTCCAAATCAATCAGTTTGCGATCGAAAACCGCATGCCGGATATTACTTTATTTTTTGATATTAAGCCGGAGGATGGTCTGAAAAGGATTGCTGCTAATAAAGGCAGGGAGCAAAATCGGCTCGACATGGAAAAGCTGGATTTTCATCATCAAGTCTATGAGGCATATCAGAAGCTGATAAAAAAATTTCCTGAGCGTATACATGTTATTGATGCCTCACAATCATTAGAGGGTGTTCAAAAAGAAGTTCTGCGAGAGCTGCAGCCATATTTAGTAAATAGTAATCGTGACAGCTGATATTTGATATAATATAAAAAAGGAAACGGGAGGCTGCAATGTTATGAAAATGATCATTGCTGTTATTCAGGATAAGGATAGTAGTCGTTTGACGGACGCTTTAGCAGAGCGTAATTTCCAATCGACTAAATTAGCTACTACAGGCGGATTCCTGAAAGCAGGAAATACCACATTAATGATCGGTTGTAATGATGAAAATGTCGATGAAGCATTAGAAATCATCAAAGATAATTGTAGTCAGCGTGAACAGATGGTTGCACCTATTTCTCCAATGGGAGGAAATGCTGACTCCTACATTCCAAAACCGGTCAAGGTAGAAGTTGGTGGTGCCACTGTTTTTATCTTGCCAGTAGAATCCTATTTCCAATTTTAGTGTAAAGGGGTTTATAGAACGTGAAAATCAGTCAGGAAATTCGCGCGCAGATAGACGCCGCACAGAAACCCTCTACGACTAATGGAAAAGGCCGGAAAGAATTCGATGCGCTAGTTCAATCCCATAACCATAAATTGAAGGAGCAGGAACTCCATAAATTATTAGGGGGTATCAGTGCACAGGGTGAACGTGTAGCCCGCCATCGTTCTTTCCGGGACCTGGCTAAATATAAGCGGATGATCAAAAGCTTTCTCCAGGAAACAGTGGAGTCCGGCATGACTACGAGACATTCCCACAGCTGGAGTATGGATGGACAAGCCCGAAAGCTTACTACCATCGAAGCGATTGATGAAAAATTGACCGAGCTGACAAACGCTGTAATGGATCAGGAGAAAAGGTCGATTGATATTTTAGGGATAGTTGGTGAGGTCAAAGGTTTATTAATCAATTTGTATACTTAAGGGCGGAATCGTAATGCATACATGGGAAGATATGAAACAAATCCAACCCCTAGTCAGTAAAATGCTGATCAAGAGCTTTACTAAAAATCGTATATCACACGCCTATCTCTTCCAGGGTTCTCAAGGAACAGGGAAACGGGAGATAAGCCTATTATTCGCAAAAGCAATATTTTGTCCCAATCGTGATGGGGCAGAACCATGCCACCAATGCAATGCCTGCAAAAGAATTCAGTCAGGAAACCATCCGGATATCCATTGGATCAAGCCGGATGGGCAGTCGATAAAAAAAGATCAAATACTTCACCTCCAAAAAGAATTCACCTATACGGGCCTGGAATCGAATCAAAAAGTCTATATTGTCGAAAGTGCGGACAAAATGACGGTCAATGCTGCAAACCGGCTGCTCAAGTTTCTGGAGGAACCCAGTAAGCAGACAACAGCCATGCTACTGACTGAAAACAGTCATGCTATTCTGGATACGATTCGTTCCAGGTGCCAATTGATGGCTTTTCAGCCGCTCAATTCTCAAGGTATCGAGGAGAAACTGACCGGTGAAGGTGTAAGTGAATCAAACGCAAAGCTGCTTTCGCAAATGACGAATAATTTGTCGGAAGCACTCGAAATTCAAGCGGATGATTGGTTTGCTAATGCACGAAAATTAGTGATACAATTAATAGAAGTGCTGAACAATAAACCAAATGAAGCGCTTTTATTTATCAATCATCAGTGGATGCCTCATTTTAAGGAAAGAGAGCAGCTTCAACGCGGTTTGGACTTATTGATGTTCTGGTACAAGGACATGATCAATCATGAGTTGGAACGGGAAGAGGCCATCATTTACCAGCAAGAAAGAGATAGAATGGAACAAATGTCTATGACCTTGACTCGTCAAAACGCAGTCAGAGGCTTATCATCTATCCTTGAGGCGAAGCGGAAGATAAATCAGAATGTCCATCCAACACTTGTGATGGAACAACTTACACTTCACTTGAAGAGGTGATCATAATTGATCGAAGTGATAGGCGTCCGCTTTAAGCAAGCGGGTAAAATATATTATTTTGACCCAAGGAACATCCAGATGTCTACGGATGATTACGTAATCGTAGAAACGGTCCGTGGGATCGAATTCGGGAAAGTGGTCATTGCCAACCGGCAGGTAGACGAAGAAGACATTGTATTGCCTTTAAAAAAGGTCATCCGGATCGCAGATGAAAAAGATAAATTGACGGTGACCGAGAATAAAGAAAATGCAAAAGAAGCTTTCGCTGTCTGCGAAGAAAAGATTAAAGACCACAAGCTTGATATGAAGCTTGTTGATGTGGAATATACATTTGATCGCAATAAGGTGATTTTTTATTTTACTGCCGATGGGCGGGTAGACTTCCGGACACTTGTTAAAGATTTGGCATCTGTATTCAAAACCAGAATTGAACTTCGCCAAATCGGAGTACGGGATGAAGCGAAGCTGCTCGGCGGCATCGGCCCGTGCGGAAGAATGTTATGCTGCTCCACATTCCTTGGTGATTTTGAACCAGTTTCCATTAAAATGGCCAAGGATCAGAACCTCTCGCTGAACCCGGCGAAAATTTCAGGACTATGTGGACGTTTGATGTGCTGCTTAAAGTATGAGAACGATGACTATGAAGCAGCCAAACGTGAACTTCCTGATCTTGGTCAGCGGATTACCACTTCTATGGGTAAAGGAAAAGTCGTAGGAATCAATATGCTGGAACGACTTGTTCAAATTGAATTCCCTGAGCTCGAACGTACACTTGAATATACGTTGCAGGATTTAATTGATGAAGGAGCCGTTTCAACCCAAGCCACAGAATGACGGGGTGGAAGGAAGCGTGAACAAGAAAGAAATTTTCGAGCAAGTATCCCATTTAGAATCACAAATTGGAGAACTATATCAGCAATTAGGTGATTTAAAAACCCAGTTGGCACATCTTTTAGAGGAAAACCAACACTTATCCCTGGAAAACCACCACTTAAGGAAGCGGCTGGATAGGGAGACAGAAGTGCCTGCCCGGCAACAAGCATCAAAAGGAAAAACCACTTCCAAGGATTCATATGTGGGGGAAGGTTATGACAACCTTGCCCGGTTATATGAAGAAGGCTTTCATATTTGCAACTTACATTTTGGCAGTCCAAGAGATGAAGATTGTTTGTTCTGTCTATCGTTCCTGAACAAGAAAAAATAAACGGAACACCGCCTTTCCTTCCCGTAAGGAGAGGCTTTCTTTTTATAAGATAATAGAAATGAGTAAGAAAGGTAGCTGGAAAACAGATGGTTGTATTGAAAGATGATGAACGAATAGATGATTTGTTAGCGGATGAGACGATGCAAATCATCCAAAGTCCTAGCGCTTTTGCATTTTCCCTTGATGCGGTCTTGCTTGCTGACTTCACCTATGTCCCGGTCAAGCGGGGGAAAATCATTGATTTGTGTACAGGGAATGGCGTCATTCCCCTGCTTCTGTCTCGTCGCTCGCAAGTTCAAATAACAGGGGTTGAAATTCAAGAACGGTTATATGATATGGCGGTACGCAATGTCGAACTGAACCAGTTGGAGGGTCAACTGGAAATCATCCATGGTGATTTGAAGGATATGCCCGCACGATACGGCAATAGAAAATTCGATTTGGTGACCGTCAATCCTCCTTATTTTCCTACCCCGAGAAAAAAAGAGCAGAACTTAAATGATTATTTGACGATTGCCCGACATGAAATATACTGTTCCCTTGAAGAGGTGGTACAATCGTGCAGCAGGCTTGTCCGCTCTGGAGGCAAGGTATCCATGGTACACAGACCGGGCAGGATGGCAGATATATTGACGCTGTTTCGAAAGTATAAAATCGAACCGAAACGGCTCCGACTCGTGTATCCGAAAATGGGAAAAGAAGCTAATATTCTGCTGGTGGAAGGAATCAGGGACGGGAATGCAGATTTGAAAATCCTCCCGCCGCTTTATGCCTTTACGGATGAGGGTGAATATACGGACGAGTTAAGGAACATCCTTTATGGAAAATAGCCATTATGTATATATACTGAAATGCAACGATGGTTCCTTCTATACGGGCTATACCAATAATTTAGAACAGCGTCTCGCTAAACATGAAAGTGGTAAAGGTGCAAAGTACACCAGAGGGCGTGGACCATTTGAACTGGTGTACTGGGAAAGCTTCGAAACGAAAACAGCAGCTATGCGCAAGGAATTTCAAATTAAACGGTTGAGCAGGACTAAAAAAGAAGCATTGATTGCTTTAAAGAGTGAGGGAGACTGAATGGAAATACAAAAAAGTTTTGCTGCATCTGATTATGGCACACTTTATATTGTGCCAACACCAATCGGGAACCTCGAAGATATGACCTTCCGGGCTGTCCGAACGTTACAGGATGCTGTTAAAATAGCTGCCGAAGATACGCGAAACACAAAAAAGTTATTGAGTCACTTTGACATTCATACGCCTTTAGTAAGTTACCATGAACATAACAAGCACACCCGTGAAAATCAGTTGATCGAGATGCTGGAAAACGGAGAGGATCTCGCTGTCGTCAGTGATGCTGGAATGCCGGGAATATCTGATCCTGGTTATGAACTGATCCAATCCGCTATCGCCAGCAATATTCCGGTGGTTGTCCTTCCCGGACCGAACGCAGCTCTATGCGCTTTAATAGGATCAGGCCTGGAAACGGAAAAGTTTCATTACTATGGGTTTTTGCCGCGCAAAAAAAAGGATCGGGAACAAGAATTGGAGGACATCAAGTCCTTCCGATCCACACTTGTATTTTATGAATCCCCGCATCGTTTGAAAGAAACATTAAAAGCGATACAGAATGTGTTAGGAAACCGGAAAGTCGCTATATCGAGGGAGCTGACGAAGCGCTATGAAGAATACATTCGTGGAGATATGGATGAAGCGATCGAGTGGGCGGAAACAAGTGAACTTCGTGGAGAGTTTTGCATTGTAGTGGAAGGAAATAAAGCGGAGATAATTGAGGATGAGTTATGGTGGAGCAGTTTATCGGTTATCGATCATGTTGAGCACTACATCGAGAAAGAAGGCATGTCGAGCAAACAGGCGATCAAGCAAGCTGCAAATGACCGTAAACTTCCAAAACGTGAGGTGTATCAAGCGTACCATGTAGAAGAATAGCATGTTCCCATTCATCCGTCATAGAATATAAAAAAGCACTGACTGCCAGTCGTTTCAGTCAGTGCTTTTTTTATTTTATCTCTGTCTCTTTGTCTGTTTACCTTATTTAATGCTATCCTCGATTTCTTTCATCAATTTGCTAGCACCTTCGCGGCTGAGTACCAATTTGCCATTTGCCAGGGAAAGGTTGTCCTCAGATACCTCACCAGTAACGTGGCATGTCATGTTCGGCTTATATTTTTTCAATACAATCCGATCATCATCCACATAGATTTCCAATGCGTCTTTTTCGTTGATTCCTAATGTGCGACGAAGCTCAATCGGAATAACCACGCGTCCAAGTTCATCAACTTTTCTTACAATACCAGTAGATTTCATTTTTGTTTCTCCCCTCAATCAAAAATTTTCGCCAGATTTCGACATCTGTCTAAGGTCATAATACCAACCTTTGCCAGCTATGTCAATTCTTAATTTTTCCAATTGTCCCAACACATTAACTCGTTAAAGCTACTAGATGTAGTGTGTTATTGAAGAAATAAGTATCCATATTGGGATTTTACTGGTTTTTCAAGATTCAATTATGTAACATTTTTGATAATTTATTACAATTTATTGAATTCCTTTACCAGGGATTCCGACCATACCATTCGACAAATTTCTGTCAGTATATGGGGGTGTTTCGACAAAAAATATAAAAATACTTTGATCAGCACCCAATATTCTATCTCTGTTCCTGGCTCATTTTTTGAATTTCATAGGTTTCTACGGTATATTTTGATGTTAGGAATGGAAATCCTCTATATAAATCGATACAATAAGGAGATACGGAAAGTTATTCAATAAAGGCTAGACGCTAGCCTTTCGAATATAGTCTGAGGAGGGAAAAGGATGCCAAAAGAAAAGAATACATTCTATATTACAACACCAATCTACTATCCAAGCGGCAATCTCCATATCGGTCATGCTTACACTACCGTAGCGGGAGATGCGATGGCTAGGTATAAACGTTTACGAGGGTTTGATGTGATGTATTTGACTGGAACGGATGAGCACGGTCAAAAAATCCAGCGTAAAGCGAAAGAGCAAGATGTCACGCCTCAAGCCTACGTAGATGATATCGTAAGTGGGATCAAGGGTCTATGGGAAAAGCTTGATATTTCCTATGACGATTTTATCCGGACGACACAGGACCGTCATAAAAATATTGTCGAAAAGATTTTCTCCCACTTGCTTGAAAAGGGAGATATCTACCTCGATCAGTATGAAGGCTGGTATTGCACGCCTTGTGAATCCTTCTTCACAGAGCGTCAGCTGGATAATGGCAAATGCCCTGACTGTGGAGGTCCGGTGGAAAAGGTAAAAGAAGAATCCTATTTCTTCAAGATGAGCAAGTATGTCGACCAGCTGCTTGCCTTCTATGAAGAAAATCCGGAGTTCATCCAGCCGGAAAGCCGTAAAAATGAAATGATCAATAACTTTATCAAGCCAGGATTGGAAGATCTGGCTGTCTCTCGTACCACCTTCGACTGGGGTGTACAAGTCCCAGGTAACGCCAAGCACGTTATTTATGTGTGGATTGATGCACTCAGCAATTACATCACTGCGCTGGGTTATGGCACGGACAAAGATGAACGGTATCAACAATATTGGCCGGCGGATGTCCATCTTGTCGGAAAAGAGATCGTACGGTTCCATACGATTTACTGGCCGATTATGCTGATGGCTTTGGACTTGCCTCTACCGAAGAAAGTCTTCGCTCACGGCTGGATTCTGATGAAAGACGGCAAAATGTCCAAATCAAAAGGAAATGTCGTCGATCCGGTGAAACTGATTGACCGTTATGGACTCGATGCTCTTCGTTATTACTTGCTTCGTGAAGTGCCATTCGGCTCTGATGGAGTTTTTACGCCGGAAGGGTTCGTAGAACGTACCAATTATGACCTTGCCAATGATTTAGGAAACTTGTTGAATCGTACGGTGGCAATGATCAGTAAGTACTTTGGCGGCGAGATTCCGGCATTTAAGACTGGAGAAGATCAGCATGACGAGAACCTGGAGCAACTGGCGAAACAAACAAAAGCACAAGTAGAAGAGAACCTGGAAAATATGGAATTTTCGGTAGCTCTTTCCCAGCTTTGGACTTTTGTCAGCCGCACTAATAAATATATTGATGAAACACAGCCGTGGGTATTGGCGAAGGACGAAAACAAGAAAGAACGCCTTGGCAATGTCATGGCCCACCTGGCCGAATCCTTGCGTCATATCGCTGTCATGCTGCAGCCATTCCTGACCCAGACTCCGGAGAAAATTTTCAAGCAGCTTGGAGTAGAACAGGAAGAGTTGAAGCAATGGGACAGCCTGGAACAAATCGGAATGCTCCCTGAAGGGACCAAGGTTCAAAAAGACGATCCTATCTTCCCTCGCCTGGACGCTGAGGTTGAAATTCAAGCAATCAAAGACATGATGAAAAAACCTGCAGCAAAGCCAGAGCCGAAGAAAGAAGAACAGTCAGAAGAAGTTACGATTGACGACTTCATGAAACTGGATTTCCGTGTAGCGGAAGTAACTCAGGTCGACAAGATAAAAAAAGCAGATAAGCTGCTAAGAATTCAATTAGATCTTGGCTATGAAAAGCGACAGGTCGTATCAGGAATTGCAGAACATTATACGCCGGAAGAGTTGGTGGGTAAAAAAGTAATTTGTGTAACGAATTTGAAGCCTGTCAAACTCCGTGGCGAACTTTCCCAGGGAATGATTTTAGCTGGTGAAGATGAGAGCGGCAAACTTGCCTTAGCTTCTATCGACCAGACCCTGGAAAATGGTGCGAAAGTTAAATAATTGGACAAAAGGGAAAGCTAATAATGGCTTTCCCTTTGCTTATAAAAAATGGCTCTGTTAAAAAGTTATGGTGTGGACCTATCAACTGAGGCTTATTCAACTGAAGAATCGAAAAGTCGAAGACTGATTTTGCCTGCATAACTATAACAAGTTTAACTTTGAAAGGTGGTTGGAATGATGTTATTTGATACACATGTCCATTTGAATGCAGAACAATTTAAGGAAGATCGTGAGGAAGTCATCCAACGGGCAAAGGATGAAGGAGTAAAATATATGGTTGTCGTGGGATTCGACCGACAGACCATTCCATTAGCGATTGAAATCGCAGAGTCCCATGATAATATATATGCTGCTGTCGGCTGGCATCCCGTGGATGCTATTGACATGGAAGATACTGACCTTGACTGGCTGGAGGAACTGTCTTCCCACCCGAAAGTAGTTGCCTTAGGGGAAATGGGTCTTGATTATCACTGGGATAAATCCCCTGCTGATGTCCAAAAAGAAGTGTTTCGCAAACAAATACACTTAGCCAAAAAAGTGAACATGCCGATCATTATCCATAACCGGGAAGCGACCCAGGATATCGTGGATATTTTAAAAGAAGAAAAAGCCGAAGAAGTAGGAGGCATCATGCATTGCTACAGCGGTTCTGTAGAGATTGCGGAAGAATGCGTGAAAATGAATTTTATGATTTCCCTCGGGGGACCAGTCACCTTCAAAAATGCTAAACGGCCAAAAGAAGTGGCAGAAGCGATTGAGCTTGACCACTTGCTGGTAGAGACCGACTGTCCATTTTTGGCTCCCCATCCTAATCGCGGCAAACGAAACGAGCCGGCTTATGTTAAATTAGTGGCAGAGCAAATTGCTGATTTGAAAGGCGTTTCATTGGAAGAAGTGAGCGAAAAAACGACTAGAAATGCCCTTAAATTCTTCAACATTCCCCAATAAAAGAATAAAAAAGGTGATTTTTTCCCGTCCTCTCAAAAGAGGACGGTTTTTTAAATTTAAGGACACAGGAAGAAAGTCGTGGAGAAATGTGGTGTTACTTGTCTTTTTGATGTCGTTTTTTGAATGAAAGGTACTTTTTTCCTATTTTATTATACAAATGTATGAGAATTGTAACATGTTTGTTATTTTAATTCGGAGGTCGGACGTGTATATTGGGTATTGTGCAACCGAGCGAGCAAGCTTTGGTTTTTACATAGGCATTTATTTTTATGTTATGAAGCGTTTATTTAGGAAAACTTGGCTTTTCGCCAAGTAATGGTGAAAGCCATAGTTTTTCTTATACTTTAATCCTTTAAGAAAGTTAAACATTCTTAAAGTACAAAAAAGGGGAGGCACGGGGCATGAAAATATTTTCTAAATTGTTGCCAGCTTCAAAAACTACGCTGGTCTTAACGATTATTAGCAGCGCCGTATTGTTTGCCTTACTTGGAGTTATAACTCATGAAGCAACCAAAGCAGAAGTCACTGTTAATCACAACGGGGAAACAACCCAACTACGTACACATGCCGACACAGTGGGTGAACTTCTGCAGACATTAGAGATCAACACCTCAGAATATGATGAATTATCGCATCCAGAAGATACTGCATTGGCTAACGGGATGGAAGTCGATTATCAAAGTGCCGAGCCAGTCCATGTAGTAATCGATGGCGAACAAAAAGATTATTATACAACTGCAGAAACAGTCGGAGAGTTTTTCGAGGAGCAGGATCTTCATTTTAAAAAACGAGATGAGGTTTCTCATACGGAAATGGATCCGATTGAGCCTGATATGAATATAGAAATTGCAAAAGCATTCCAGGTCACCATTAATGATGGCGGTGAAAAAACACAAGTCTGGACTACTGCTTCCACTGTCGGTGACTTCCTGAAGGATCAGGAAATCGAGTTAGGTGAAATGGATGAATTGAAACCTCAAGAGTCCAAACAACTGACAGAAAAAACACCTGTAAAAATCACACGTGTAGAAAAAGTCACCGATGTAATCGAAGAAGAAATAGACTTTACTGTTGTAACTAAACAGGATGGTTCTCTCCCGAAAGGGGAAAGAAAAACGGTTACGGATGGTGAAAAAGGACTTATCACGAAGAAGTACGAAGTGACCTTGAAAAATGGCGAAGAGGTCGACCGGAAGCTGATCAAGGAAGAGCAGCAAAAGGAAAGCCAAAATAAAATCGTTGCAATTGGTACAAAAGAAGAGGAAAAGAAAGTTGTAACACAGGCATCGAATAATACGAATAAATCTTCGGATTCCAATAATAGTTCTACTCAGAAATCGAACTCAGGTAATAGTGACAGTGACACCACAGTTTCTCGTGGAGACTCAGAGAGCTCGGTCAAAACACTGCAAATGAGTGCCACTGCTTATACAGCCAGCTGCAGTGGATGTTCCGGCATTACGGCAACAGGCATCAATCTGAAAGCGAATCCTGATGCGAAAGTAATTGCTGTCGATCCTAACGTCATTCCACTTGGTACTAGGGTGTGGGTCGAAGGCTACGGAAATGCAATTGCCGGAGATACAGGTGGAGCGATCAAGGGTAATAAGATCGACCTGTTCATGTCTTCCAAGAGCAAGGCGCAAAGCTTCGGGCGTAAGACAGTGCAAGTGAAAATACTCGGAAAATAACGATAAGCAGGGGACCCGCTCCTCTGCTTTTTCTTTTGGGTTCATTTCGTGGTATGCTGAAAGCTACTAGCGTATTGTTGCACGGAGGAGTATAAGTGAAAAAAATTAAAGAAGTGATTGTGGTAGAAGGAAAAGATGACACGACAAAAGTGAAACAAGCGGTGGATGCGGATACGATCGAATCCAACGGCTCGGCTATTAACCAGGAAATAATTGAGCGAATCAGACATGCAAAAGAAAAGCGGGGCGTGATTATTTTTACGGACCCTGATGCTCCAGGTGAGCGGATCCGTATGATAATTTCTGAGGCTGTTCCTGGATGCAAACATGCTTTTTTACCGAAAGATCAGGCACGGTCCAAATTTGATCATGGGATCGGAATTGAGCATGCATCCTTAAAAGCGATTCAAGAAGCTCTCGCCTCTGTATATGAATTAACCGAAACAGAAAATAATGAAATTACAAAGGCCGATTTATTAGCCTATGGGTTGTTAGGTGGTCCCCATGCAAGTCGAAGGAGAGACAAGTTGGGGGAACGCCTTCGAATCGGGAAGGCCAATGGCAAACAATTACTGAAGCGTCTGAATATGTTCCAAATTTCAAAACAGGAATTCGAACAAACAATGGAAATGTTGATACAGGAGGAAAACGATGAATAACCAAAAAGCAATAGCCACTCCGACGAGAACGAAAGAAATTCTCGAACAATATGGTTTTTCCTTTAAGAAAAGTCTGGGACAAAATTTTTTAATTGATGCCAATATTTTAGAGAATATTGTGCGATATGCGGGGGTAGATGAACGGTCTGGCGCGATTGAGATAGGGCCGGGTATAGGGGCACTGACCGAGCAGCTCGCGAGACATGCTGGTCGGGTGGTTGCTTTTGAAATCGATCAGCGGCTGGTGCCGATATTGGAAGAAACCCTGTCTCCATACGATAATGTATCGGTCATCAACAAGGATATTTTAGAAGCGGACGTCCATGAAGTGATTAAAACAAACTTTGAACCGGGACAGAGTTTAAAAATGGTTGCTAATCTTCCTTATTACATTACGACACCTATTTTAATGAAATTATTAATGGAACGACTTCCGGTCGACAATATCACCGTTATGATCCAAAAGGAAGTGGCAGATCGGATGGCCGCTTCACCAAATACGAAAAGCTACGGTTCATTATCGATAGCCGTTCAATACTATACAGAAGCAAAAGTGGTGATGAATGTCCCGAAAACTGTATTCATGCCACAGCCAAATGTTGACTCTGCTGTCCTGCAGTTGGTTCTTCGTGACGTTCCGCCCGTACAAGTCACCGATGAAGACTTTTTCTTCTCAACGGTTCAGGCAACTTTTGGACAGCGTCGTAAAACATTGATGAATAACCTCTCCCGTCATTTCAAAGGGGAGCTGGAAAAAGATCAAATTCGGGAAACGCTGGCGAATATCGGAATTGAGCCATCCCGCAGGGGAGAATCTTTGACGATGGAAGAATTTGCGGTTTTGGCCAATGCTTTTTATGAGAAACAGAAGGCGGTTTAACCCTTAAAGAGTACACAACTTCATACATTTCACATAGGCTATGTTAGTGAAATGTATGAGGTGGTGGCAAGATGATTGTCAAAGGGGATTTAGTAACACGCATCTCTCATCAACACGACTTGTTATTCCGTGTTCAATCTGTCAAAGAGGACCGGGTGCTTTTATTTGGAGAGGACTTCCGGCTGGAGGCAGATGCTCCTATTTCTGATTTGAAGAAAGTGACAGGCGAAGAATACCGGGCACATAAAAAGAAAGTGAAAGTACAGGAAGACTATTCTTATCGGTTGTTCCGCCAGGATTATCAGCTGCTGAAAGAAAAAAGGGATCATGAGTCGACAGATGGCTTTAAGTTTGAAAATAATTATTTTCAAATAGCTCCACGTGTCCTCCATGTTGACGGAGATCAACTTTTTCTGAAAAAGTGCATCCAACTCTATCAACAGTTAGGTATACAAGTACATGGGACTCATATGGGTGAAAAAGATATGCCGGTTCAAATAGGATCTTTAATTGAAAGGATCCAGCCTGATATTGTCGTCATCACCGGTCACGATTCTTTTTCCAAGAATAAAGGTTCGGTTCGTGACTTACGTGCGTATCGCCATTCCCGATATTTTGTTGACACGGTTCGTGAAATCCGAAGTAAGTCATCGCATCTGGATCAACTGGTTATTTTTGCGGGTGCCTGTCAATCCCATTTCGAGTCGTTGATTAAAGCTGGGGCTAATTACGCAAGCTCACCACAGCGAATAAACATTCACGCTTTGGATCCTGTCTATATCGTTGCGCGCATCGCCTATACGTCATTTATGGATAAAGTGAATGTAAGAGAAGTATTGCGTAATACCTTGACAGGAGAAGGGGGGCTTGGAGGGGTCGAGACACGAGGCCTGCTCAGGGTCGGAATGCCTTTTCGCTCCCTGGAAATACTGGAAGAAAAAGAAAAAGAAGAAAATGATAAAGAAGAAGATAACAATTCAAAAATTTAGTGTGAAACGGATGATCTAAAAGGGAGAATAAGCGCATTAATTCCTATGCTTGAGCCTTTTGGATTAGTCCGTTTTATTTTTCACTTTAAGAAAGTATAAATTTACTAAAGGATTAAAGTATGAACCAGTTTTTTCTAATATACATAATTTTACCTTTTTCAGGAATAATAAAGATATCGTGACACAAGCAATTATTTTATTGACATTAAAATTGTCATACTGGTATAATATAAGTTTTTATTTGACATCGTCGATGGCTTGTGTTATATTTATATACAGTGAGGTGGAGTGTAGTGGCTAAAACGTTATTCGAAATAAAAGAATCCCTTGAAGGCCAAATTGGTAAGCGATTGACATTGACAGCAAATGGAGGACGGAGAAAGACCATCCAACGTTCCGGTGTTCTGGCAGAAACGTATCCATCTGTGTTCATTGTTGAGCTTGACCAGGAGGAAAATGCTTTTGAACGAGTATCTTATAGCTATGCGGATGTACTTACGGAAACTGTGGAATTGAGCTTCGATGAAATGAACAAACTAGCTACAAGCTAGCTATCTGGAACAGTAAACAATGGTTTACTGTTCTTTTTCATTTTATCAGAAATAGTCCATAATCATGTCAGGGAATTTTTCCCGTGGTTACCCATTAGTTACTGAATGAATACCCCTGAATGACATATGCTAGGAATGTCCGTAACTAAGCTTTTTGAAAGGAGCTGTAAACGGATGAGCAGAAGAAGAGGGGTTATGTCTGATCACCTCAAAGAAGAAATTGCGAAAGAACTTGGGTTTTATGACACGGTTCAGAAGGAAGGCTGGGGTGGAATTACAACCCGGGATGCCGGAAATATCGTGAAACGCGCCATTCAAATGGCCGAGGAGCAAATGATAAGGGAGCGGTCCTGATGGACGCTCCCTTTTTTGAAAGGAAATATGGTACAATCTCCTATAGTAATGATGAGGAAAAGTAGGTGGAACCATGTACGTGTATGAAAAAGCGCCGGCGAAAATAAACCTTTCGTTAGACGTTCTATATAAACGGGATGACGGATTTCATGAAGTGGAAATGGTCATGACGACGATTGATTTAGCAGATCGAATTACGCTGGAGGTATTGGAAGAAAATCAGATCATTATCGAGTCTGAAAGCAGGTTCGTTCCTAATGATGAAAGAAATCTCGCCTATCGGGCTGCTAAATTAGTAAAAGATACATACCAGGTTGAAGCAGGCGTCAGGATATTCATCGAAAAAAACATCCCTGTCGCTGCCGGGCTTGCTGGAGGAAGCAGTGATGCTGCTGCTGTACTAAGAGGCGTTAACCGTCTTTGGAATCTTGCGCTTAACCCTGATGAACTTGCCCGTTTAGGGAGTGAAATTGGCTCTGATGTTTCCTTTTGTGTCTATGGGGGGACCGCGTTAGCAAAAGGCCGGGGAGAGCAGATCGTAAACCTGCCTGCGCCGCCTGCTTGCTGGGTCGTCCTTGCCAAACCTGCCATCGGGGTCTCTACTGCTACGGTCTACAAAAAATATCAGGGGGAAAAGGCGGAACATCCCAATACTACTGCGATGATCGAGGCGCTGGAAAATGAAGACTTTAAACAGCTATGTGATAATGTCGGCAATGTGCTGGAATCTGTAACCTTAGAGCTTCATCCAAAAGTCAGACAGATCAAGCATCAAATGGTACAAGCCGGGGCCGATGCCGTCCTGATGAGTGGAAGTGGTCCTACGGTGTTTTCACTTGCCCAACAAGAAACGAGAGCCCAACGTATATTCAATAGCTTGAGGGGTTTTTGTGATGAAGTATACCTTGTCCGTATGTTAGGACACCGTTCCCACACTTGATTAAAACCGTATGAATCTGGTAATATTAGATGATAATATTCGGATTTTGAGGTGTTCGTATGAAAAGAAGTGAACGACTGGTGGCAATGACCCACTATTTATTAGATCATCCGAGAGAATTAGTTTCCTTGCCGTTCTTTTCCGAGACGTATCAGGCGGCTAAATCTTCTATTAGTGAAGATTTGGGTATCATCAACCAGATGTTCCAAAAAGAAAGCATTGGTTATTTGCAGACGGTATCGGGAGCGGCGGGTGGCGTTAAATATATCCCGCAATTTTCCAAAGCCTATAGTGAATCTTTTGTCAGCCGATTATGCGAACGGCTGGAAGACCCTGAACGGCTCCTTCCTGGAGGCTACTTGTTCATGAGTGATTTACTGGGTGACCCCCATACGGTCCGTGATATCGGGCGCTTGTTTGCTTCAGCCTTTGCCGATAAGGAAGTCGATGTCGTTATGACAGTGGCGACAAAGGGAATACCACTTGCTTACGCTGTAGCTTCTTATTTGAATGTTCCGGTCGTCATTGCACGTCGAGACCCCAAAGTAACGGAAGGATCCACAGTAAGTATCAATTATGTTTCCGGTTCCACCAAAAAAATCCAAACGATGGTGTTGACGAAGCGCAGCCTGAAGGAAAAATCGAGGGTATTGATTATTGATGATTTCATGAAGGCGGGAGGCACTATCGCGGGTATGCAGAACCTGTTAAAAGAATTTAACGCCGTTACAGCGGGTATCGGTGTCCTGGCTGAAGCGGAAGATGAAGACGAAGACCGCGTCGTAGAAGATTATTTATCCCTCGTCCAAATTTTGAATGTGGATGATCGTAATAAACAAATTAAAGTTGCAACTGGAAATTTATTAGATAAAATCACCTAATAAAATTTATTAGTATATAAAAGGTTACAAGAAGCGGAATCCCTGTCATACCAATGGCTGAGGTTCCGCTTCTTGCATATTAAATACTATTAATTTCTTGTCAAACTACAAACCGTGAAAAATTTTTATTAAATAAAGAAGGAATTTTTGCCGTTTTGTGGAATTTATGTAATAAGTTCTTTTTGGGAAAAGGTGGTGAATATTAATGGAAGTAACTGACGTTAGACTGCGACGCGTGAATACTGAAGGAAGAATGCGAGCAATTGCTTCTATTACTTTAGATCAGGAGTTTGTCGTACACGATATTCGTGTCATTGATGGCAACAATGGTCTATTTGTAGCTATGCCAAGTAAGCGCACGCCTGATGGTGAGTTCCGGGACATTGCACACCCGATCAACTCGAACACTCGTGGAAAAATTCAAGACGCTGTACTTGAAGAATACCACCGTGCTGGTGAAGCAGAAGTAGAGTATGAAGAAGCCGGCGCTTCGTAAGTAAATATCATGACAACAGGGGGTCTAACTTCACAGGAGTTAGGCTTCTTTATTTTGTTTAAACAATACCCGGTTTCGACCGGGTTTTAACATGTCTTTTTTTGGTATCCCTCCCAGTTTATAATTATAGTCATTTCAAGTAGGGTATTGTTGAAATAACACTTGTTTTAAGATATGATTTTTATGGATAAATAGGATGGAGGGTTACTTCATGAGTAATAGATATGCCGTTGTGCTTGCGGCTGGTCAGGGTACAAGGATGAAGTCAAAACTGTATAAAGTTTTGCATCCTGTATGCGGCAAACCAATGGTACAGCATGTTGTAGATCAGTTGAACACTGTCGATTTAAGCGAATTGATCACCGTTGTAGGGTTCGGAGCTGAGAAAGTTCAGGATCAATTAGGTGAAGACAGCCATTATGTCATCCAGGAAGAGCAGCTTGGAACCGGACATGCGGTGCTGCAGGCGGAAGATATCCTGGCAGATAAAGAAGGCACCACGCTTGTTGTGTGCGGGGATACGCCATTATTGACAGGAGAGACATTGCAGGCATTGATCGATCATCATGATCAAGAAGGCGCACTTGCCACTATTTTGACTGCTCATGCTGACGATCCAACCGGGTACGGACGTGTCATACGCGGGGCGACCGGCGAAGTCGAGCGCATTGTCGAACATAAAGATGCGAATAATGAAGAGAAAGAAATCCAGGAAATCAACACGGGTACTTACTGCTTTGATAACCGTGCCTTGTTTGATGCCTTACAAAATGTTTCCAATGATAATGTGCAAGGAGAATACTACCTGCCGGACGTCATTGAAATCCTGAAAGATAAACAAGAAAAAGTCAGCGCTTATCAAACAGGCGATTTTTCAGAAACGTTAGGTGTCAATGATCGTGTCGCTCTATCACAAGCAGAAAAAACGATGAAGCAGCGCATTAACGAGCAGCATATGCGAAACGGAGTTACCTTGATTGATGTAGATCATACTTACATTGGTCCGGATGTGAAGATCGGGCAGGATGTTGTTATTCATCCAGGCTGCGTCATTGATGGAAATACCGAAATTGATGATGATGCCATCATCGGTCCGCATACCACGATAACAAATTCTCGTATCGGTGCAGGTACCGTCATCAGGCAAAGTGTTGCAGCGGACAGTAATATTGGACAACGCGTCCAAATTGGTCCGTTTGCCCATATACGTCCACAATCAGATCTCGGGGATGAAGTTAAAATAGGTAACTTTGTCGAAGTGAAAAAAGCGGCGTTCGGCAATAATAGTAAAGCTTCTCACTTGAGTTATATTGGTGATTCTGAGGTCGGTACCGGAGTGAACATCGGATGTGGGACGATTACCGTCAACTATGATGGAGCGAACAAGCATTTAACAAAAATTGAAGATGATGCCTTTATCGGATGCAATTCCAATTTGATTGCTCCGGTTACAGTCGGAAAGGGTGCTTATGTCGCTGCTGGTTCAACAATAAATGAAGATGTACCGTCAGAGGCGCTTTCCATTGCACGTTCTCGTCAAACAAACAAAGAAGGCTATGCTTCTAAAATGAAGCAGCCCAAAAAAGGTTAACGGAGGGTATTTCAAATGGCAACTGGTTATAAGGATCCATCGTTGAAAGTTTTTTCTCTTAACTCCAATCCATCATTGGCGCAGGAAATTGCTGAAAATATTGGGACGGAATTAGGAAAATGTTCTGTGACGACGTTCAGTGACGGGGAAATCCAAATCAATATTGAAGAAAGTATCCGAGGCTGCGATGTTTATGTCGTCCAATCTACATGTGCTCCGGTAAACCAACACATTATGGAGCTTCTTATTATGATTGATGCGTTGAAGCGGGCTTCGGCGCGCACGATCAATATCGTTATGCCATATTATGGGTATGCCCGCCAGGACAGGAAAGCACGCTCGCGTGAACCGATTACAGCTAAGCTTGTGGCGAACCTACTGCAAACCGCCGGTGCGACACGTGTATTGATGCTTGACCTTCATGCACCGCAGATTCAAGGGTTCTTCGATGTCCCGATCGATCATCTGGTAGGAGTCCCGCTTCTATCGGAATACTTTGAGGAAAAGAATTTTGATGATGTGGTTATTGTATCCCCTGACCATGGCGGCGTAACACGTGCCAGGAAAATGGCCGATATTTTGAAAGCTCCGATTGCTATTATCGATAAACGCCGTCCGCGTCCGAATGTTGCCGAAGTGATGAACATCGTCGGTAATATCGAAGGCAAAACGGCCATCCTGATTGATGATATCATTGATACAGCAGGAACGATTACACTCGCGGCCAATGCCTTGAAAGAGAATGGTGCGAAAGAGGTATATGCATGCTGTACCCACCCGGTACTCTCCGGACCTGCAATTGAACGGATTGAAAATTCTCAAATCAAGGAACTTGTGGTTACGAACACGATTCCGCTTGGGGAAGATAAGAAAATTGACAAAATTACCGAACTATCGATTGCACCATTGATTAGTGAAGCGATCATCCGTGTGCATGAGTTCAAATCCATCAGTATCTTGTTCGATTAATTTTAATAAAGAAAAAAACAGGTTTAGCTCAGACAGCGAAAGGGAAACATTATTGAATAGATGGTTTTTATTTCAATGGAGGGTGATTAACTTGGCAATTCAATTAAAAGCAAATCAAAGAAAAGATACGAAACAATCAACAAACAGGGGTCTTCGTGAAGAAGGAAATGTCCCTGCAGTTGTATATGGTAAAGAAAAAGATCCAATCACCGTGTCTGTCAACAGCATCGAGTTGTTGAAAACTGTACGTGACGAGGGAAGGAACGCAATTATTTCTCTTGACGTGGAAGGCGGCAAAACAGTAGATGTTATGCTGCATGAATATCAAATCGATCCACTGAAGGACGAGCTGATTCACGCAGACTTCTATATTGTAGACATGGCTCAGGAGATGGATGTTGAAGTACCCGTACGTCTCGACGGTGAAGCGATTGGCTCAAAAGAAGGCGGAGTTCTGCAGCAGCCATTATACCACCTGCAAGTCCGTGCAAAGCCAAACAATATTCCGGAAGAAATTACAGTCGATGTATCTGAGCTTAATGTCGGCGACAGCCTCATGGTCAGCGACTTGAAGCAGGGTCGTAACTATGAGATTCTGGATGACGAAAACCAGACAATCGTTTCTGTTACTCCGCCGGAGGAAATGCCTGAAGAACCTGAAACAGATGACGAACAGGCAGAACCAGAATTGGTTGGAGCTGAAAACGAGAGCGATGAAAGTGAAGAAAAACCAGAAGAAAACGATAAAGAGTAATACAGATGGAATATTGAGGGGGCGTGACATTGTGTTGCGCCCCTTTTATTTGACTTTAAGACAGTTAGAGGATGAAAACATAAAAAGCAGGAAGCCTTTCGCTTATAGACGCTTGATGAAAGTTGAGTTTTTATAATCGTGGATTTTGCTATAATAATATAGATACTTACAGGTAAAAGGAAGTTGAATAAATGAAATGTATTGTTGGCTTAGGTAACCCGGGGAAGAAATATGAAAAAACAAGACACAACATAGGCTTTATGGTCATCGATCAGCTGGCTTCTGACAACCATTGGGAATTAAAGCAGGAAAAGTTCAAGAGCCTGTATACGATAGAACATGTGAATGGGGAAAAGGTATTGCTGCTCAAACCTCAGACCTATATGAACCTCTCAGGAGAAGCGATTCGTGCATTTGCTGATTATTATGATTTTGAAATAGATGACTTTCTTGTTATCTATGATGATTTGGATCTGCCTCCAGGGAAAGTTCGTCTGCGGCAAAAAGGTGGACATGGGGGACATAACGGAATCCGGAATATCATCGATCATTTTCATGACAAATCTTTCAAGCGGCTTCGAGTGGGAATCGGTCGTCCTTCAGTCCCGATGTCAGTCGTCGACTATGTGCTTGGCAGTTTCGATAAAGATCAGCAGGAACCTGTGCAGGACAGTATTCATAAAGCAGCGAAAGCATGTGAAGCATGGATCGAACGTCCTTTCCAGGAAGTCATGAATGAATATAATAAATGATGAGGTCTGGAAGGAATTAAAAGGGACAGGTATGTCTTTAAACAGGCAGTCATAAAATGTAAGAATCGTATAATTGGAGTAAAAGACGGTCAAACTAAGCACAATTGCTCTAAATAGGAGGGTTGTGTGATGTCAATCATCTATGTTTGCCGTCATTGTAATAATACTGTGGGGAAATTAGAACAAGAAATAGCAGATGAGAATATGCTTGGTATTAATCATTTGACGGAACAGGAGCGCGAAGAAATGCTTGAATTCCATCAAAATGGAGACCTGCGCATTAAAACGATTTGCGATAATTGCCAGGAGGCACTTGATCAAAATCCCCAATATCATGAATTAGACTTTTTTATACAATAAACCATCGTGCACCAGAGAAATAAGGATGCCGAATGGTGAGAATGATGATAGTGGAGGAATCATATATGCAAGGACTAAAGAAATATTTGCATGGCCAAGATGATATCCATTCGATTGCATCAGGGTTTACCACCGGCATGCAAGAACAGATGGTATCGGGACTATCCGGGTCCGCTCGCAGCGCGCTCGTCTCTATCGTTAATGAGTCATTGGAACGGCCAGTTTTACTCGTTACCCATCAACTGGTACAGGCACAGCAATTATATGAAGATTTACAGGAAATCACAGAAACCGAACGCGTACACTTATATCCGGTCAATGAATTGATTGCTTCTGAGATTGCGATTGCAAGCCCGGAATTGAAAAGCCAGCGGATAGAATCGCTGAATCAGTGGATGAATCAAGGATCCGGGATATTGATTACACCAGTTTCAGCGTTGAAGCGGGTCTTGCCTCCTAAAAGCTATTGGGAACGGTACCGTCTTCCTTTTATAGTCGGTGAAGAAATTGACGTTGAGCGTTACCTTGCCACGCTGGTTGATATGGGATATGAACGAACAGGAATGGTTGCATCACCGGGAGAGTTCAGTATTCGTGGAGGGATTATCGATCTTTACCCGTTGACTGCTGAATTTCCTTACCGAATTGAACTTTTTGATACGGAAGTAGATTCGATCCGGACCTTTGATTCCGAAACCCAACGCTCCAAAGAAAAACTGGAGCAGGTCATGATTGCTCCTGCAACGGAATTATTAATAACTGAAGAAGATTTCACCCGAGCCTCTCATCGCCTAGGAGAGGCCTTAAGTCATTCCCTGAAAAAGCTGACGAAAGCAGAAGCGAAAACAAGGCTGAGTGAAGTCATTGAACACGACCTGGAGCGTTTGGAACAGCAGGAACGGTTCCAGGAGATGTATAAATATATTGGTTTCTATTACGATGAGCCAGCCAATTTACTAGATTACCTGCCGGAAAACGGAATTGTCGTCATGGATGAAATGAGCCGGATACAGGAAACGGCGCAACGACTTGATCAGGAAGAGGCAGAATGGTATCAGAGTCTGCTGGAGGCCAATCAAATCGTACGAGACCTTTCCATTTCCTATGACTGGCATGATGTGTGGTCGAAAATCAAACATCCACGATTATATTTGTCAGTGTTCTTACGACATATTCCCAACACTCAGCCGGAGA
Source organism: Thalassobacillus sp. B23F22_16 (assembly GCF_043496955.1). Classification (NCBI taxonomy): domain Bacteria; kingdom Bacillati; phylum Bacillota; class Bacilli; order Caryophanales; family Bacillaceae; genus Thalassobacillus; species Thalassobacillus sp. B23F22_16. The sequence goes on from NZ_JBIEKD010000028.1 coordinate 24,978, forward strand.
ATGTCGTCAATATATCCTGTCGTCAAATGCAGCAGTTCCATGGCCAGATGAATTTATTGAAAAACGAAATGGAACGCTGGGAAAAGCAACACTTTTCTGTCATGATTATTGTCCCTAACGAAGAACGGGCGACAAAGGTACAGTCAGTGCTCGATGATTATGGCATGGAAGCTGTCATCAGCAAAGAGGATGTCACACTTCCGCTTTCGAAACCGACAATTATTCATGGAAATATCAGTAGTGGCTTCGAACTGCCTATGCACAAATTGGCTGTCATCACAGAAAATGAGATGTTCAAGAAGAAAACATCAAAACCAAAGCGAAAACAGAAATTGTCCAATGCAGAACGGATTAAGAACTACCAGGAACTGAAAGTGGGTGACTATGTCGTCCATGCCAACCATGGGATAGGGAAATATCTTGGGGTAGAAACATTGACCATGAATGGTGTCCACAAAGACTTCCTGCTCGTTAAATACTCCGGAAACGATAAGCTGTTCGTACCAATAGAACAAATTGATCTGATTCAGAAGTATGTCGGTTCAGAAGGGAAAGAACCAAAAGTATACAAACTCGGTGGCAGCGAATGGGGTAAGGTCAAACGCAAAGTACAGTCTTCTGTTGAGGACATTGCGGATGATTTGATCAAGCTCTATGCCGAGCGGGAAGCTTCTAAAGGCCATGCTTTTCAGGAAGACACAGAAATGCAGCGGGAATTCGAGGCATCATTCCCTTATCAGGAAACTCAAGATCAGCTGCAATGTATTGAAGAAATCAAGGAGGATATGGAAAGAATACGGCCGATGGACCGGCTTCTTTGTGGTGACGTTGGTTACGGGAAAACCGAAGTCGCTATTCGTGCCGCATTTAAAGCAGTTGCGGAAGGAAAGCAGGTAGCGATTCTTGTTCCGACGACTATCCTGGCACAACAGCATTATGAAACCATTATGGAACGTTTTCAGGACTTCCCGATTAATATCGGGCTGTTAAGCCGTTTCCGTACAAAAAAACAACAAAAAGAAACAACCGATCAAATGAAAAAAGGGCTGGTAGATGTGGTGATCGGTACCCATCGTCTCTTATCGAAAGACGCCCAGTTTAAAGATCTCGGTTTATTGATCGTCGACGAAGAACAGCGGTTCGGCGTCAAACATAAAGAAAAGATCAAACAACTGAAAACCAATGTCGACGTTTTGACATTGACAGCCACGCCAATTCCAAGAACATTGCATATGTCCATGCTGGGAGTCCGGGACTTGTCAGTGATCGAGACACCGCCAGAAAACCGTTTCCCTATCCAGACGTACGTACTCGAGTATAATCCGGTATTTATGCGGGAAGCGATTGAACGGGAAATGGCCAGGGGCGGCCAGGTGTTTTTCCTATTCAACCGGGTGGAGAATATCGAACGGATGGCAGAGGAAATTTCAGCGCTTGTCCCGGAAGCGAGGGTCACTGCTGCTCATGGCCAAATGAACGAGACTACTTTAGAGAATGTCATGTTTTCCTTCTTAGAAGGGGAGTTTGATGTACTGGTCAGCACAACGATTATTGAGACTGGTGTAGATATTCCAAATGTAAACACATTGATCGTCTATGACGCAGACAAGATGGGACTTAGCCAGCTCTATCAATTGCGTGGACGGGTTGGAAGATCAAATCGTGTCGCTTATGCCTACTTTACGTATCAACGGGACAAAGTGCTGACGGAAGTAGCTGAAAAACGACTGCAGGCGATCAAAGAGTTCACCGAACTTGGTTCCGGCTTCAAAATTGCCATGCGAGACCTGTCCATTCGCGGGGCGGGTAATCTGCTTGGTGCCCAGCAGCATGGTTTCATCGATTCTGTCGGCTTTGATATGTATTCTCAAATGTTAAAGGATGCGATAGAAGCGAAGCGGCAGGGGAAAGAGCCGGAAGACATACAGCCGTTCCAGGTAGAGCTGGATCTTCAGATCGATGCCTACCTGCCTGATACGTATATTTCAGATGAGAAGCAAAAAATCGATATTTATAAACAATTCCAGGCGATAGAAAGTGTCGAGGATATCCATGATCTGCGAGATGAAATCATTGACCGTTTTGGGGATTACCCAGATGAAGTTGAAAACTTGTTCCTGGTCTCTTCCATGAAAATGCATGCCAAACAATCAGGAATTGAATCGATATCCGAGAAAAAGCAGAAGATTGATTTGCTGATGGAAGCTGAATCCAGCCAGAACATCGATGGTGCCAAGTTATTCGAACTTGCAAACAGTTATGGCAGAATCGTGCAATTAGGAACGGAAGACCAGAAACTGAAGGTCACTTTCCAATGGGATAGAAAGTCATACATTCGCCGTTATGAAGTAGTAGACGAATTCCTCCAAAGACTCCCGGATATGAAAAGAGAAGTCTCCACCGCTTAAGCGGGAGAGAAAGGAGCCACTATCCTTTTAATGGTGAGAATCAGTAGATGAATTATAAGAACGGTTATTAACAAAATTAAGGGAGCAAGGAAATGACGAAACTCCTGCGGAAAAACGGACATGACAGGATCACGCAACGAAGTGAGGAGGCATGTCCGTACGTCCGCGGAAAGCGAGTCGTTTCCTTGCTCCCATTTTCTAATTATGGCAACCGATTCGTTACTTTCTGTTTTTTTATCCCTATTTCTTACCATAAATCCATTGTTTAGGTGAATAGGTTTTTATTGTTGATTCATACTAAAGTCATCAACTGTATTTTTGTTGTATCTTATCACCAAAAATATTAAGACTAATCATCAAGGAAAGTGAGGCTTCTCAGCTATGAAAGCAACAGGAATTGTACGTCGCATTGATGATTTAGGAAGAGTGGTTATTCCTAAAGAAATACGGAGAACGTTGAGAATACGTGAAGGTGATCCTTTAGAGATCTTCGTTGACAGAGAGGGTGAGGTCATACTTAAGAAGTATTCCCCTATCAGTGAATTAGGAGACTTTGCGAAGGAGTATGCGGATGCCTTATTCGATTCTTTAGGACAGCCGGTATTGATTTGTGACAGGGATGAATTCATCGCCGTAGCTGGTGGATCGAAAAAGGATTATTTAAACAAGCATATTGGACCTAAGATTGAACAAGCGATTGATAACCGTTCGGTAGTGACAGAAAAGAACTCTAGTCAAATCGAATTGGTGCAAGGTCGTGAAGAGGAATTGGCATCCTACGTCATCGGACCGATAATCGCTCAAGGCGATCCAATCGGTTGTGTGGTCATCTATTCGAAAGAAGGCCCGGCGCTTGGAGATGTAGAAGCTAAGTCTGTTGAAACGGCTGCAAGTTTTCTTGCCCGCCAGATGGAATAGAGATTTTAAGATCTTATCTATACTTTAAGTAAGACGGCGATGGCTTTTTGCGGCAGGTCACGTTGTGCGAATAAGTAGTGGAAGAGCTGTATGACCATAAAGGAGTCATACGGCTTTTTAATACTCTAAAAAGGATTAATGCTTTGTAATGCTTTATATAACTGTTGGCAAGAATCGGATGAATGATGAAAATCATGCACCTGTGCTATAATGAGTGGAAGTATGATGGAAAGGCGTACCAACATGAATGACAAGATTGAAACCAAAGATTTTTTCAAAGGTGCTTTCATCCTCACTTTAGCGGGGATTTTCAGCAAAATATTAAGTGCAGGTTACCGGATTCCGATTCAAAATATAACAGGGGATCTGGGCTTTTATATATATCAGCAAATCTACCCCTTCCTTGGAGTAGCAATCATGCTATCGTTGTATGGCTTTCCTGTGGCTGTATCGAAATTGGCAGCGGATTTCAGGGATAAACAAAGAGAGCTGGCACTACGCTCCTTTTTCATCCCTGTATTCGTCATCATATTCTCTTTAAGTGCTCTTGTGTTTTTAATATTGTTTACGCAAGCAGCTATGATTGCAGAGTGGATGGGGGATAAAACATTAAGCGCCCCTATTAGAGCAAGCGCGTTTGTTTTTCTTGTCTTACCCTTCACCTCGGTGATGAGGGGGGCATTCCAAGGAAGTAATGATATGCAGCCGACAGCTGTATCTCAAATTGTAGAACAGCTGGTGCGCGTGAGTATTATTATTACTGTAGCAGTGGCCTTAATGGGTAAGGAAGATTATTATGCCATTGGTACAGGTGCAGCAGCGGCTTCGGTGGCTGGTTCTATAGCTGCTGCCATTTTTCTTGGTATGCTTGCCTGGAAAAGAAGATCACGCGAACACCAGGTACATAGAGAGCACTCCTATCGCTATTTTTTAAAGACCATCCTTATCTATGGTTTATTTATTAGCATTAACTATATGTTTTTATTATTGATTCAAATGGCTGATGCCTTTACCTTGGTTCCTGGATTGGAAGGTTTTGGACTGGATCCTTACGAGGCCAGGGTGTCCAAAGGGGTGTTCGATCGGGGTCAGCCGTTAATTCAGTTGGGGGCAGTGTTAGGGTCTTCTCTGGCTCTCGCCTTAATTCCGACGATCACGAAAGAACGGCTGGAGCGGGAACCAGACAAATTTCATGAGCATTTACAGTCAGCTTTGAAAATGAGCTTGTTGTTAGCAGCCGGTGCAACCGCCGGCCTGATCATGATTTTTCCTTATGTTAATGAATTGCTTTACCAGAACACCACTGGAACATCTTATTTAAGAATACTAATGATTGTTGTTTTATTCAGTTCCTTGGCAATCACCACGTCTTCCGTTCTACAGGGGGTTGATGTTGTCTTCCAGACAGCTGGTGTCATTTTGGCAGGAACCGTATTAAAATGGGCTGGAAACGAGATACTGGTCCCCATTTTTGGTTTGTCTGGTGCCGCCTGGGCATCGGTTGTGGCGGCTGCTCTGGTATTAATCTGGAATTTAAGGTTGATGAGAAGACGGTTCCGGCCGTCTGCCTGGCGCCGCCTTCCATTTATAAAAATGCTGGCTGCGTTAGTAGTAATGGCGATATTTTTGATGTTAGCGATTACCATCGAAACCTATCTGCTGTTACTGGAATCCCGGATTGAGTTACTTATTTTCACACTTACGGTTTCTGCACTAGGGGGAATCGTCTATTTTATCACTTTCACCTTAGCCAAAGGATTCACTGATAAAGAAATGGAACAAATCCCGGCCGTGGGAGCGATTTTCAACTGGTTTTCAAGGAGGAAACATAAGCATGCACACGATTGAAGTGATCGGACTGGGAGCTGGAGATATCAACCAGCTTCCTCTGGGGATTTATAAGAAATTGACCAACCAATCCCGTGATATTTATCTTAGAACGGAAGAGCATCCTGTAGTAGCTGAATTGGAAAAGGAAGGGTTGGCCTTTAGATCCTTTGATAACATCTATGAGAAGCATGAACAGTTTGAAGAAGTTTATATAGAAGTCGTCGACCAGCTGGTATTGGCTGCCTCCCAAAAGTCCATCATTTATGCTGTACCTGGACATCCGATGGTGGCAGAACGTACGGTTCAGCTTCTCCTCGAAAGAGAAGAGCGCGGAGAAGTAAAAGTAGAGGTGGCCGGAGGGCAGAGCTATCTTGACGATGTATATACAACCCTCAAAATCGATCCTGTCGAAGGGATGCAGTTCATCGATGCCACTTCCTTCGATCGTTCGCAGCTGCAATACTTAGGTCATATCATTTTCACCCAGGTATATGATGGAATGATCGCATCAGAAGTGAAACTGGCCCTGTTAGAGGATTTGAATCCGGAACACCCCGTTACGATTGTCACGGCAGCGGGTAGTGAACAAGAAAGAGTCATTACGGTAGCATTAGAAGACTTGGATCGTTCTGTGGAGTTGAATAATCTTACCAGTGTTTATCTTGCTCCGGTACCGAAAGATTCCTTGAACCATCAGTTTTTCCGGTTGCGGGAAGTGATTCGTGAATTGCGTGGGCCGGATGGCTGCCCATGGGATAAGAAGCAGACCCATGAATCTCTACGCAAGTATTTGATAGAAGAAGCATATGAATTTATCGATGCGGTCAATCAACTGGATGACGACGCGATGGTGGAAGAGCTTGGAGATGTGCTTCTGCAAGTGATGCTGCATAGTCAAATTGGAGAAGATGAAGGATTTTTCACCATCGATGACGTAATATTATCGATAACGGAAAAAATGATCCGCAGACATCCGCATGTTTTTGGAGATATATCAGTAAACTCATCAGAAGAGGTAATTACGAATTGGGATGAAATAAAAAAGCAGGAAAAAGGCATCCAGCCTGAGTCCTTGCTGGACCAGGTACCTGCAAGTTTCCCTTCCTTACTGCAGGCGGAAGATATTCAGAAGCGGGCGGCCAAGGTAGGATTTGACTGGAAAGAAGCGGAACCAGTCTGGAGTAAAGTAGAAGAAGAATGGCAGGAGTTTAAAGAGGCGCAGCAGGCTGGTGATGCATGGGAAATGGAAAAAGAGCTCGGTGACCTGCTATTTTCCATCACTAATTTAGCCCGCCATTATAAAATCAATGCAGAAAGCGCCTTGCAAGGGACGAACGAAAAGTTCCGTGCCCGTTTCCGGTACATGGAACAAAAAGCTGCTGAACAAGGAGTGGCACTGAAGGACTTGTCGCTGGAAGCATTGGAGTCATGGTGGGTGGAAGCCAAAAACCGATAAAAAAGGAGATAGTGACTTATGCGTTTAGATAAGTTTCTCAAAATTTCCCGTTTGATTAAACGGAGGACGTTAGCAAAAGAAGTAGCCGATCAAGGGCGGATTACCGTCAATGGCAACCAGGCTAAAGCAGCCACGAATATTCAAGTCGGGGATGAACTGGTCATCCAATTTGGTCAAAAAGTATTGACGCTTGAAATTAAAGCGCTGCGTGAAAATGTTAAAAAAGATGAAGCGTCTTCTCTATACGAGATTGTAAAAGAAGAAGCAGTGCAACAGTCATAATGCAGAACCACCTCAGCGGATGAGGTGGTTCTTTTACATATGTATGTTCATTTCCGCGGGTTCTATTTTTCCCTTCCTCTTCATAGGTTGTACTAAGTGAAGGGGGATCAGAGCATGGAATATTATGAAAAGAATGCCAATAATATGCGTGGACAAGCCGAGCACCATGTAAGAATGATGAATAGAAAGAATCTCGAAATTACAGGGGTAAAAGAAGTGGACAGCTTTGATAACGAAGAGTTTTTGCTGCAGACCAGTCTTGGATATTTAGTGATACGCGGCGAAAACCTGCAAATGAAAAACCTCGATGTTGAACAGGGGGTTGTATCGATCAAAGGCAAGGTGTTTGAAATGACTTACTTGGATGAACACCATGCGGAGAAGGCTAAAGGATTCTTTAGCAAGCTGTTTAAATGACTTTGACTACCCAGTTTCTCGCGATGGCTGCTATGATATTAGGCGGAATATATCTGGGTGCCGCCATGGATACATTACAACGTTTCAAGCATTTCTACCGTAAACGAACGCTGATGAACTATACCATTGTCATCAGCTTTTGGCTTTTACAAGCATTTATTCTCTTTTTTCTGTTATATCAAGTCAATTATGGTGAGTTGCGATTTTATATATTCCTATCCGTCCTCTGTGGTTATGCAGCTTATCGCGCGTTGTTTCAGGGCATTTACACGCGGATGCTTGAGCGGTTGATTCGTATTATTAAAGCCCTGACCCGTTTTTTTCTCAAATGCTTCAATCTATTTATGGTAAAGCCGATAAAATGGTTATGGAAGGTAGCTACTGCTATCATCATATGGGTTTTGACATTGCTGTTAGCGGGTAGTATATTCGTGCTGCGCGTGCTATGGTGGCCGCTCCGATTGATATTACGCCTGCTGTGGAAAATGGTCCCGGAAAATATGAAAAAATACTTACACACGCTGGCAGGATTTTACGTTACAATAAAGAATAGAATATTAAAGCTGTTAAATTTATGGAAACGATAAGGAGGCAGAGTAGATGGCCGAAAAACAAGTCACACGAATAGAATCGAACTACATGAAACAGTATGATACATACGTAGCACGACAACATAGAAAGAAAAAGCGTCTGTTTCGTAGGCTGGCACTATTTACCATCCTGGTCCTGGTTGTCATGGGATCGATGCTGACTTATCATTTTAAACAACAAGCGATGTATAATGAAAAGCTGGAACGTATGGAAGAGCTCCAGGAACAAAAGGTGGCGCTTGAAAATCAGGAAAAGAACTTAAAAGAAGAAATCGAATTATTGAATAATGAAGAATACGTCCTTCAAATCGCCAGGACGAATTACTTCTTTTCAAAAGAGGGCGAGATTATCTTCAAACTTCCAGAAGAGGACCCATCTTATTGACACACTTTTCATTGCTTATATATAATAGTAAAGAAGGATATTTATCGAAATTTTAAGGAGGAGCATTTTTTTTATGTCAATCGAAGTAGGCAGCAAGCTGCAGGGTAAGGTAACTGGTATCACTAATTTTGGAGCATTCGTGGAACTTCCCGATGGGCAGACTGGTTTAGTCCATATTAGTGAGGTTGCCGACAACTATGTCAAGGATATTAATGATCACTTAAGCGAAGGCGACAAAGTGGAAGTGAAAGTCATTAATGTCGGTAAAGACGGAAAAATCGGCCTTTCCATTAAGAAAGCGAAAGAGAACTATGGTCGTCGTAACAAGCCGCAGAATCGTAAGCCGGCAGAATCATTCGAACAAAAGATGAATCGCTTTCTGAAAGATAGTGATGAGCGTCTGGCTTCATTGAAGAAGCACACGGAATCAAAACGCGGAGGTCGAGGTGCTAAAAAAGGCTAACTTGCTGCCTATATAAATATATAATGCACGTGCAAAAAACGGGCTTGCCAGAAATGGCAGCCCGTTTTTAGTATGGAAAATATTATTCTTCAATAAAAAAGCTGAGGCAGCTTCATTATATGGCTGCCTCAGCGGAACTAGATTGTTATGGATGACCCGTACGGGATTCGAACCCGTGTTACCGCCGTGAAAGGGCGGTGTCTTAACCACTTGACCAACGGGCCTTGTCGTTTGGTTATGTAACCTTGTGAAAAAATAAATGGTAGCGGCGGAGGGGATCGAACCCCCGACCTCACGGGTATGAACCGTACGCTCTCGCCAGCTGAGCTACACCGCCATGAATTGTTTCATTCAAAGTCACAAGCAATATATTACAACATGATAGATTAAGTGTCAACAGAAATTCTATTTTCTAATTAGTCTGTCAATTTTTGAAAATGATAGAAACTGTACAGTTACGGGGGTTATCCCCTTCCTTGTTCTAAATGGGGCGCGAATAAACGACGACTAATTTGTAGAAGGGTACTTTTCATCATGGAAATCAGTCGAACTTTTTGTTACTGCTCTCTTCTTGTTTTGACAAATTACATGATAGATATGTGATTTAATAGAGCAACAAGAAGGAGTGGTGAAGATGTTGGGGACATTAACGAGAAAGGGTTCACAAACTATTGGGATGGAAAAAGCACGACTCAGCAAGCTGAAGAAGAAAGCGGAGAGTAAAGCGAAGTACTTGTTGATTGACAAGGGCTGGTTATTGATGATCATCGCTTTGCTTCTGGGCAGAGCGGTCATCTTATCTTCCATTTCGCCGTTTGTCATCGCTTTGATCGCATCGGTGTGGTGGCTCAGAAGGGATCGTGTTCCAGCTGTCGTTCTATTTGCTGTCATTGGGGCTTCTACTTATGGATGGCTGCAAACGGGCTTTGTGTTTACAGCGATGCTGACGTTCTTACTACTTGCCTTCATCGTACATACATGGAAAGAACATCAGAAGCTGTTACCGTTGATGGCATTCTTAGCATGTGTCCTTCCAAGATCGGTCGCATTCACCTTACTGGATGCATGGCAGCCATATGAAGCGCTGCTTATGGCTGCTGAAGGCGTACTAAGCGCAATGCTTGTCCTGATATTTATGCAGAGTGTTCCACTATTATCACCTAAAAGGTATAAGGCGACCTTAAAAAATGAAGAAATCGTCTGTATGATCATTTTGCTCGCCTCTGTATTGACAGGTACGATCGGCTGGCAGATCCAGGATGTTTCGTTAGAACAGATATTCTCCAGATACCTGGTCTTATTCCTGGCTTTCATCGGCGGTGCAGCTATCGGGTCGACAGTCGGGGTCGTGACCGGGCTGGTATTGAGTCTTGCCAATGTCGCGAACCTCTATCAAATGAGTTTACTGGCTTTTTCCGGCCTGCTTGGAGGGTTGCTTAAAGAGGGCAAGAAAACCGGCGTCAGCGTTGGTTTGATTGTTGGTACTTTATTGATCGGTATATATGGGGGAACTGTATCAACATTATCACCGTCGCTTATGGAGACTGGTTTGGCCATTATACTTTTTGCTTTGACACCGGAAGGCTGGATTCGAAAACTGGCCCGTTATATCCCAGGCACCCAGGAGCATTCTCAGGAGCAGGAACAATACTTACAAAAAGTTCGCGATGTGACTGCTGTGCGCGTGGAAAAATTTTCCGATGTGTTCCGCGCCCTGTCCAAAAGTTTTCATTTCTATGACGACCAGACAGACACAGAGGAACACCAACGGGAAAAAGATTACTTTTTAAGCCATGTTACGGAAAAAACATGCCAATCCTGTTTTAAAAAGGAGCGATGCTGGGCAAAACAATTCGATCAAACTTATAATATCATGACCGATTTGATGGCAGACCTTGAGGGAGGGGACGAGCCGAGCAGGCTGATTCGCAAAAATGTCGACCAATACTGTGTCAAACCTCAAAAGCTCATCGATACGATGAAACAGGAGCTTTCGTTTTACCAGGCGAATCAGCAGTTGAAAAAACAAGTGCTGGAAAGCAGGAGGTTTGTTGCTGACCAGTTGCGTGGAGTTTCGGAAGTGATGGAAGATTTTGCAAAAGAAATTACCAAGGAAAGGGAGAACCATGAAGTTCAGGAACAGGAGATCACCTATGCCATCAATCAATTAGGGTTAGAAATTGAAACATTGGATATTTATACCCTCGATTCCGGCAATATCGATATCGACCTTACGTTCTATGTTCGAAATTATCATGGAGAAGGTCCGAAGCTGATTGCGCCGCTGCTATCAGATATATTGAATGAGACGATTATTGTGACAAAAGAAAATATCGCGCCTTTTCCAAACGGTTACTGTGAACTGTCCTTCCAGTCAGCCAAACGATATATCATGGAAACAGGTGTAGCGCATGCTGCTAAGGATGGCGGGTTTATTTCTGGTGACAGCTACTCCACGATGGAGTTAGGAGCGGGGAAGTATGCCCTTGCGATCAGCGATGGGATGGGTAACGGCATCCGTGCACATGAGGAAAGTATGGAGACATTGCGCCTCTTGCAGCAGATCCTACAGTCAGGCATCCAGGAACAGGTGGCAATTAAGTCGATCAATTCGATACTATCGCTGCGGACGACAGACGAAATTTTCTCTACCCTGGATTTAGCTGTGGTAGATTTACAGGACGCCACATCAAAATTTATAAAAATCGGCAGCACTCCGAGTTATATAAAGCGTGGATCGCAAATGATGAAGATAGAATCAAGCAACCTTCCAATCGGCATCATTAAGGATGTCGATGTTGAAATAGTAAGCGAGCAGTTAGCACCCGGAGATCTATTAATTATGATGAGTGATGGAATATTAGAAGGTCCGAAGCATGTAGAGAATATGGAAGCATGGCTGAAGCGGAAAATAAGAGAGATGGAGACCAATGACCCGCAAGCGGTAGCGGATTTGATTTTGGAGGAAGTGATCCGTACACGTGGTGCCATTGAAGATGATATGACCGTCCTTGTGGCAAGACTGGACCATAACCATCCACAGTGGAAAGCAATTCCCTATAAACGTAAGGAGGCCTGATTAATACTATTGGACAGGTATAAACCCCTCGATGTTCGGCGATGATGATGGTAAGGAACTGAAGGGGTGATCCAATGAAAAAAGGTACACTGAAGCAGATTTTGTTATTGACCGATGGATGTTCGAATCAGGGGGAAGATCCGGTTGCCATTGCTGCACTGGCTAATGATCAGGGTATCACGGTGAATGTCATCGGGATTCTTGATGATGATCAAAGTGAGCAGCCGGAAGGGCTGGAAGAGGTTGAAGCGATTGCCATGTCTGGCGGAGGCGTAAGTCAAATCGTCTATCAAAAAGCACTTTCTCAAACCGTGCAAATGGTCACCAAACAGGCAATGACACAAACGTTACAGGGGGTTGTCAATCAGGAGCTGAAGCAGATCCTCGGAGAAAAGCAGTCATTTGAGGAGCTGCCGCCGGACAAACGCGGCGAAGTGATGGAAGTAGTGGAGGACCTTGGGGAGACGTGTGACCTGGAGGTGCTTGTACTTGTGGACACGAGCGCCAGCATGACTCCGAAGCTTTCTACTGTCAAGGAGGCTCTTTTTGACTTGTCATTAAGTTTGAATGCAAGGTCTGGGAACAATCGCTTCAGCATCTTCTGTTTCCCGAATAAAATGAAGCCGATTCAAAAATTGATGGATTGGACCCCGGAATTAGATGGTATCTCTAAAGTTTTTCCTAAGCTGGCAAGCGGAGGTATCACACCTACCGGGCCCGCGCTGAAAGAAGCGATGTACCAGTTCGGCAAAAAAAGCTTGTTTGGGAGTATGAAATATGCAAGTGAACCATACGAAGAAACTGGTAACTAACTTAAAACGAGGGACCATCATCCGGGGGAAATGGAACGGCACGCAATATCAGGTGATTCAAAAGCTGGGGGAAGGTGCTTGCGGCATCGTCTATTTATGTGAGCGGAATGGCGTTTATACGGCGCTTAAAATTGGTACAGACAGTTCGAGGATCATTACGGAAGTGAATGTTCTAAAAACTTTTCAAAAGGTCCAGGGGAAGCGCCTTGGGCCTTCTTTGTTGGACGTGGATGACTGGGTGACTCCGGCTGGGGTGACATACCCTTACTATGTTATGGAATATCTGAAAGGCCAGGAACTCGCGAGCTTTTTACATGGCAGGGGAAAAGAATGGCTAGGGGTCATGATGCTGCAATTATTAAGTGATTTGGAGGAATTGCATAAGCAAGGGTGGGTGTTTGGAGATTTGAAGACAGATAACCTGCTCGTTACATCCCCTCCTCCTAAATTGCGGCTGATCGATGTCGGGGGCACCACCAAAATAGGGCGTGCTATTAAAGAATATACGGAATTCTATGACCGGGGATATTGGCAAGGTGGATCACGTAAAGCTGACCCTGCCTATGATTTATTTGCATTGACGATGGTCATGATGGAAGTCGCCCACGGGAAACGTTTTGAGAGGGGGGCGAATCCACAGCAAACACTAGAAAAGAAATTGCAGCAGCCTGAACTTCTCAAGCCATATCGCCGGCTTATTAAGAAAGCGTGGCACGGGGAATACTCCTCTAGCTATGAAATGAAAAAAGAGTTATCTGCTATATTAAATGGTCCATCCAAATATAAAATGATGGAAAACAGGCATACGCGAGTCTCGAGAAGAAAAGAATCCCGGAAAACGGCATTCGCCGCGGCAGAGCTGGGAGTGATATTTTTGTCTCTCCTCCTTTTCTATTTTCTCTTTTCTATAATTGCCTGGTAGAACTGCTATGTTTTGCAGGAAGAAGGCTACAAATGATAGGATAATGGTGTTCAGTATTGATCAAATACTAATACTACTTGAGGTGGAAGTAACATGAAAACGGCCGTCGATGCATTCATCGAGCGAAATCGATTGTTAGAACAAGGACAGACAGTACTGATTGCTGTTTCCGGCGGACCGGATTCTATGGCGCTTCTGCATTATTTCAAAACGATACGAGAGCCATGGGGGCTCTCTTTGATTGCTGCTTCTGTCGATCATGGCCTGCGTGGAGCAGCTTCCATCGAGGACTTAACGTTCGTAAAAGAAATATGTAAAAAATGGAATATCGATTTTGTGGGAACCTCCGTGGATGTTCCTGCGTATAAGAAACAGCACAACCTGAATACACAAGAAGCAGCCCGGATTTTACGTTATCAATTTTTCCAGGAAGAAATGAACAAGAAGCGAGCCGGAATTCTTGTGCTTGGTCACCATGGGGATGATCAGGCAGAAACGATGATGATGCGTCTTGTCAGAGGAACGACTCCGGGAGGGCTCACGGGAATCCCGGTGACGAGAGACTTTGCAGGCGGGAAGATTATCCGTCCGTTTTTAGGGGTAACCAAAGAGGAGATATTAGCTTATTGTAAAGAGCATCATATCCATCCGAGGGAAGATCATTCGAATAAAGATACAACATATACGAGAAACTATTTTCGGCATAAGATTCTCCCGCTTATGAAGGCAGAAAATCCGAAGTTGAACAAGCATTTATGGAAGCTGAGCCAGGATTTGAAAGAGGATGAGGAATACCTTCAACAGCAGGCGGAGCAATTATTGGAAAAGGTGGCGGTTTTTGAAAAAGATAAGAAGAATATTTCTTTTTCTGTTTCTGAATTTAATACCTTTCCGATAGCTTTACAAAGAAGGGCCTTTCATCTAATATTAAACTATCTTTATGATGGAAACTCTGAGGATTTTTCTTATATACATGAGCAGCAATTCTTTGATTTTTTGACACGGGATATAGCCAATGGCAAGCTTGACTGGCCTGGTGGCTTATGGTTACAGCGTAATTATGGAAAAATCACTTTTCATTTTAACAGTGCATACAAGCCCGCCTCTTACAGTAGCGAGCTTGGAATCGGTGATACATACCGCTTGCCTGACGGTTCGGAACTTTCCGTCAAGCTGACGACTTGCACGAAAAAGGAAGACAAGTACACGCTCACTTGTGATATGACTCACGTAGAGCTTCCTTTGATTGTGCGGACTCGACGCCCGGGAGATCGAATGACATGGAAAGGCTTGAATGGCTCAAGAAAAATCAAAGATATATTCATTGATCAGAAGGTTCCTAAAGAAGCGAGGGATAGTTGGCCTATATTAACAGATCGGAATGGAAAAATATTATGGTTGGTCGGTTTGAAGAAAAGTACGGCATGCAGTGGAGAAACATCGGGAGAAGTGCTGGAAGTAAATTATTCACAGCCAAAGGAAGACAGGTAGGAGGAGCGAACTATGCATAACGAAATTAAAGAGGTTCTGATTTCAGAAGAAGAGATCCAGGCAAAGTGCAAGGAAATCGGAAATCAGCTGACAGAAGAATATGAAGGACGATTCCCGCTGGCTATTGGCGTATTAAAAGGCGCTATGCCATTTATGGGGGATTTGCTGAAACGGATAGAGACTCATTTGGAAATGGATTTCATGGATGTTTCCAGCTATGACGGCATGCGTTCTTCTGGTGAAGTTAAAATTGAGAAAGACTTGAATACCCAGGTGGAAGGACGAGATCTTTTAATTATTGAAGACATCATTGATAGTGGCTTGACTTTGAGCTACCTGGTAGACCTGTTCAAATACCGGAAAGCGAAGTCCATCAAGATCGTTACATTACTGGATAAGCCTACCGGCCGTACCTCCCATATTAAAGCGGATGTTGTCGGTTTTGAAGTGCCTGATGAATTCGTTGTTGGCTACGGGTTGGACTATGATGAAAAATATCGTAATCTTCCTTATATCGGTGTGCTTAAGCCGGAAGTTTATGGTGGATAAAAATGATGGTACATGAAACACAAAATGTTCACATATTGTTTAAGGGTAATTAGTTGTGCTGGTACTTTTTAGTATGATACTATTTAATATAGTTTTTGTTGATTGGGAGGAGGTAGGCAATGAACCGAATATTTCGTAACACAATATTTTATTTACTTATCTTCCTCGTAGTAATCGGCGTAGTCGGTCTATTTAGAGGACAAGGTGAACCACAGCAAACACTGACTGTTAACGAATTCAATGAATATTTGAACAGCGGTCAGATTGAAGAAATGACGATTCAACCTGTCAATGGAGTGTATCAAGTTCAAGGGACGCTTACAGGCGGCGGTGGTGAAGATGGTGATAATTCCTTCACAGCTAAAATTCCCGCGAATGATCAAATGATTACAAATGTAACGGACACCGCTCAGGAGCAAAGTATCCTGAAGGTTGAAGAAGAGGAACAGCCTAGTGCCTGGGTTTCTTTCCTGACAACCATGATTCCGTTCATCATTATATTCATTTTATTCTTCTTCCTGTTGAACCAGGCACAAGGCGGTGGAAGCCGTGTCATGAATTTCGGGAAGAGTAAAGCGAAACAGTATACGGAAGAGAAGAAAAAGGTCCGTTTCAAAGATGTGGCCGGTGCTGATGAAGAGAAGCAGGAGCTGGTAGAGGTCGTAGACTTCTTGAAAGATCCTCGCAAGTTCTCTGCAGTTGGCGCACGTATCCCGAAAGGTGTCCTGCTAGTCGGACCACCGGGTACAGGTAAAACCTTGCTTGCCCGTGCTGTTGCCGGAGAAGCAGGTGTTCCATTCTTCTCTATCAGTGGTTCGGATTTCGTTGAAATGTTTGTCGGTGTTGGTGCATCACGTGTCCGTGACTTGTTTGAAAATGCGAAAAAGAATGCTCCGTGTATCATCTTCATTGATGAGATCGATGCGGTCGGTCGTCAGCGTGGAGCAGGTCTTGGCGGCGGTCACGATGAGCGTGAACAAACCTTGAACCAGTTGTTAGTAGAAATGGATGGTTTCGGTGTCAATGAGGGAATCATCATCATCGCAGCGACCAACCGTCCGGATATTTTAGACCCAGCGTTACTGCGTCCTGGCCGTTTTGACCGTCAAATTACGGTTGATCGTCCAGATGTTAAAGGAAGACAAGAAGTTCTTGCGGTTCATGCTAAAGATAAACCATTAGGTAAAGATGTCGATTTGAAGACGATTGCGATGCGTACACCTGGATTCTCGGGTGCGGACTTAGAGAACCTGTTGAACGAAGCGGCACTTGTAGCTGCTCGTAATGATAAAGACTCGATTGATATGGAAGATGTCGATGAAGCCATCGACCGTGTCATTGCTGGTCCAGCTAAGAAGAGCAGGGTCATCTCTAAGAAGGAACGCAATATCGTTGCCTATCATGAAAGTGGCCATACCATCATTGGCATGGTATTGGACGATGCGGATATGGTACACAAAGTTACCATCGTGCCACGTGGCCAGGCTGGCGGATATGCTGTCATGCTTCCGCGTGAAGACCGCTACTTTATGACCAAACCGGAACTATTTGATAAAATTACCGGCTTGCTCGGTGGACGTGTAGCGGAAGAAGTCATTTTTGGCGAAGTAAGTACAGGCGCTCATAATGACTTCCAGCGTGCTACCAGCATCGCTCGTAAAATGGTTACCGAGTATGGCATGAGTGAGAAGTTAGGTCCATTGCAATTCGGTTCTAACTCTGGCGGACAGGTATTCCTTGGCCGTGACATCCAGAATGAACAGAATTACAGTGACCAAATTGCTTATGATATCGATAAAGAAACACAAAACTTTATCAACTACTGTTATGAACGTGCCAAGACGATTTTGACAGAAAATCGTGATAAGTTAGAGCTTGTCGCTTCTACATTGCTGGAAATCGAAACTTTGGATGCGACGGAAATCAAATCCCTTTTCGAAAAAGGCCGCCTTCCTACACAGGAAGAAATAGAAGAATTGGCACAAGAAAGAGAGAAAGCGAGAAAGAAGGAAAAAGCTGATAAAGACGCTTCTTCCGATGTCCGTGTCAACGTCCAATCGAAAGAGGATGAAATCAAAACGGACAACAAGCCTACGGAGCCAGAAGAAGGTCCAACCGTAGATGATAAGGAAACAGAAGAAGGAAATGACTCCGAACGTAAAGAATAAATAAAAAAAGTCACGCTGCCCAGTGCAGCGTGACTTTTTTCTTGTCTCCAGCTCCAGCGCCTTTGTACTTGAAATGAGGTCTAAGCCTTTGGCCTTGCTTTGACTCGGCAGGAAAATATATCATAAAGCAAGAATGTGTTGGGTGGTATGATGAATTTTCAGAAATGATATATAAAGTGGGGTCATGTCATGATATTTGTGCTGGATGTGGGGAATACAAACACCGTGCTAGGTGTTTTTGAAGAAGATAAACTGAAGTTCCAATGGCGTATCAAAACGGACCGTTATAAAACAGAAGATGAATATGGAATGTTGATCAAATCCTTATTTGAGCATGAAGGGTTGGTTTTTTCCGATATCCATGGAGTGATTATTTCGTCGGTTGTACCACCGATCATGTTTGCTTTGGAAAGGATGTCCCGAAATTACTTTAAGCGAAAGCCGATGATCATCGGAGCTGATGAAGTAGATGAAGGGTTGGCAATGACTTATCCGAACCCGAAAGAAATAGGAGCAGACCGCATCGTTAATGCTGTCGGTGCTTTGCAGGAGCATAGAGCTCCGCTGGTGATCATTGACTTCGGAACAGCAACTACCTATTGTTATATCAACGAAAATGCGGAATATGTCGGGGGTGTCATTTCGCCTGGTATTAATGTGTCCATGGAAGCTTTGTATGCTAAAGCTGCTAAGCTTCCAAAGATTGAAATCAGAAATCCTGGACAGGTTGTCGGTCAGAGTACAGTGGAAGCCATGCAGTCCGGCGTGTTTTTTGGGTATGTCGGTCAGGTGGATGAAGTGGTGAGAAGAATGAAAGAAGCCGCTCCGTCTAATCCTAAAGTTATTGCTACCGGTGGTCTGGCTGGTTTGATTGCTGATGAATCTACAACGATCGATATCGTTGACCCGTATTTGACCTTGAAAGGTCTATATACCATTTATCAACGGAATAAAGGTAAAAAAGAATTTAAAGGAGAATGATGATAGATGACAGATTATTTAGTTCGTGCTACTGCGTTTGAAGGTAAAGTTCGTGCCTACGCCATTCAATCAACGAAAACGGTAGAAGAAGCACGCCGCAGGCAGGATACTTGGGCTACCACTTCTGCAGCACTAGGCCGGACGCTGACGATCAGTGCGATGATGGGTACCATGCTGAAAGGCGATGATAAGCTTACCATCAAACTTGAGGGGAGTGGCCCGATCGGAGCGGTGATAGTGGATGCGGATGCACATGGTAATGTAAGAGGGTACGTCAAGAATCCGCATGTTGATTTTGACTTGAATAATCAAGGGAAATTAGATGTAGCCCGTGCTGTCGGTACAGAAGGGACATTAAGTGTTGTCAAAGACCTCGGGTTAAAAGACCACTTTACCGGACAGGTTCCTATCGTATCTGGTGAAGTAAGTGAAGACTTTACTTACTACTTTGCGAATTCCGAGCAGGTACCCTCTGCGGTAGGTGCGGGTGTATTGGTCAATACAGACCACTCCATCCTTGCAGCAGGTGGATTTATTATCCAAATGATGCCAGGGGCAGATGATGAAACAATCAATACCATTGAAAAAAGGTTAAGTGAAATTCCGCCTATATCCAGTATGGTCCGCGAAGGTAATACACCCGAGGAGATTTTGAACCGGTTATTAGGGGAAGATAATGTGCATATACTCGACCGTGTACCTGTACAGTTCAAATGTCAGTGCTCGAGAGAGCGTGTCGAAATTGCCCTTGCCAGCCTTGATGATGAAGAACTTCAGACGATGATTGAAGAAGATCATGGTGCAGAGGCAACCTGTCATTTTTGTAATGAAGCTTACCACTTTGACGTCAAAAATCTAAAAGAGCTGCAATCCAGTAACAAGGGTGGAGAATAAAATAAAGTTCATGAATTGTTTGACATTTTCGTGAGTTTTGCGTACATTATTAATAAATCCTATAAAAATACTCGGGTTTAGGAGTGAGATAATGAGAATTGCGAAGAATGTCAGTGAGCTGGTCGGTAATACACCAGTAGTTAAATTGAATGGCGCTGCAGATGAAAACAGTGCCGATATCTATCTGAAATTGGAATTCATGAATCCAGGAAGCTCAGTAAAAGATCGTATTGCACTAGCGATGATTGAAGCCGCCGAAGAAAGCGGTCAGTTGAACGAAGGCGATACGATTGTAGAACCGACAAGTGGCAACACTGGTATCGGGTTGGCAATGATAGCGGCAGCCAAAGGCTATAAGACCGTGCTGGTCATGCCGGATACGATGAGTCAGGAACGACGGAATCTGCTACGTGCCTATGGAGCTGAATTGGTACTTACACCAGGTGCTGATGGCATGAAGGGTGCGATTAAAAAAGCGGAAGAACTGCAAAAGGAACATGGCTACTACATGCCGCAGCAATTCAATAACCCGGCGAATGTCGCCATTCATGAAAAAACAACCGGACCTGAAATAATCGAGCAAATGGGTGACCAATTAGACGCCTTCGTATCAGGCGTAGGAACGGGCGGAACGATAACTGGTGCAGGAAAGGTACTAAAGAAGCACTATAACGATATCAAAATATATGCCGTTGAACCGGATGCTTCACCAGTATTATCCGGTGGGCAGCCAGGTCCCCACAAAATTCAGGGCATCGGTGCCGGCTTTGTTCCTGGCATACTGGATACAGCTATCTATGATGAAGTCCTCCAGGTATCTAATGATGATGCCTATGAAGCAGCCAGAGAAGCGGCCAGGAAAGACGGTATTCTGGGAGGAGTATCCTCCGGAGCAGCCATCCACGCTGCCAGAAAAATCGCCAAAGAGTTAGGAAAAGGCAAAAAGGTACTCGCCATCCTTCCGAGTAACGGAGAAAGATACCTATCCACACCGCTTTATCAATTTGAAGATCAGCAATAATGTCAGGGACTGTGTCACAAGCAAAAGTGACGCAGTCCTTTTTGTTTTTCTATATCATGAATTTATATTTCAAATAGTGTAAAATAGACAAGGAATATTTTCGTATCGAAATGAGGAAATAACGATGGGCTTTACATTAAATACAAAGAAACAAGTATACGATTTAGATAAAAAGACATTAATCATGGGAATCCTGAATGTCACACCAGACTCCTTCTCCGATGGGGGAAAGTATTCAGATTTAGAAAAAGCAGTGGAACAAGCGGCAGCGATGGAAAGGGACGGAGCCGACATTATTGATATTGGTGGAGAGTCTACCAGGCCGGGTCATGAGCCAGTATCAGAACATGAAGAGCTGGAGCGTGTGCTCCCGGTTATCAAAAAGCTTTCCAGTGTGCTTACTATTCCGGTCTCTATTGATACGTATAAAGCAGAGGTGGCACGTCAGGCAGTTGAAGTGGGAGCTGACATAATCAACGATGTCTGGGGAGCTAAAAGAGATGCGAAAATGGCTGAGGTTGCAGCAAATTTAAATGTTCCGATTATCTTGATGCATAATCGGACCAATAAAGAATATCACAACCTGATTGAAGATATGAAAAAGGATTTAAAAGAAAGCATCACCATTGCAAAGGAAGCTGGTGTACAGGATGAAAATATTATCCTGGATCCGGGCATCGGTTTTGCCAAGAATCATGACGACAACCTGGTGGTAATGCGTCACCTTGATTCCTTCCAGGAATTGAACTATCCAATGTTGCTGGCGACTTCCAGGAAGAGGTTCATCGGACAGATTCTGGACCTCCCGGTAGAAGAACGGATGGAAGGGACAGGCGCCACTGTGTGTCTTGGAATATCAAAAGGTGTCCATATGGTGCGTGTCCATGATGTGAAACCAGTCGCGCGAATGGCTAAAATGATGGACGCAATGGTTGGTAAAGGAGAATGAGCATGGATAAAATATATCTGAATAAGATGGAGTTCTATGGTTATCACGGACTATTCCCGGAAGAAAATAAGCTCGGTCAGCGATTTTACGTGGATTTGGAACTGGATGTTGATTTGGCGCAGGCAGGAAAAACGGATGATATGAATGCATCCATTGATTATGGAGAAATATATCAAGTCACAAAAGCGGTCGTCGAGGGAGAAGCGAGAAAATTGGTCGAAGCAGTAGCGGAAGACGTGGCTGACCGTTTACTCGCCGCTTTTACAAAACTGGAAGGGTGCCGCGTGAAAGTGATCAAACCAGACCCTCCAATTCCCGGGCACTATCAATCGGTGGCAATTGAGATATACAGGAGCCGTGGTTGAATGGGTAACCAGGTATACATTGCCTTGGGTTCCAATATTGAACCGAGAAAAGAATATCTAGATGAAGCCATTACTGAGCTGGGGTCTCACCATGCTATCCAGTTAACCAGCAGCTCCTCTATTTATGAAACCATGCCGGTTGGATATACAGAACAAAGTGATTTTTTAAATATGGTGGTTGAAATCGAGACGACACTCCGTCCTCTCGAACTTCTCGACATATGCCAATCCATTGAAGCGCAATTAGGAAGGAAAAGGGAAGTTAAGTGGGGGCCACGGACAATAGACCTTGACATTTTACTCTATAATCAAGAAAATATCGTATCCGAGCGTCTTATTGTTCCGCACCCAGCAATGCATGAGCGTGCATTTGTAATGGTCCCGCTTGGGGAGATCAACCCGGACGGTATCCTGCCTAATCTAAATAGAACAGTTGAAGATATTTTAAATAAAATACCCAAGAATGAAACAAAAGGAGTAATTCCATGGCAGACAATCAGTGGGGAAGAAGGATTAAAGGATTCCGAAAACTAAAAGGGATGACTCAGGTAGAGTTTGCACAGAGAATGAATATGTCCCTGTCGGTGCTTGGAGAGTTAGAACGCGGCGCCCGTAAGCCAAGCCGTTCTAATCTGGAGCAAATTGCAGAAACATTGGACGTCCCTTTCCATGAAATAGCATATAAAAACCAAGAGGAAGATCTCTATGTTTAATTATGGAGGCATATCATTTGAAACGGCTGAGAATAAAAAATGAATGCTGCCAACCTATCAAGTCAGGTATTTTGAATGAGGTGTAAGTGAGCGGGACGCTCGCACGAAAGGGCCTTGATGCTTTACGTTGACACTTTCCTGAGTCTTTTCTATACTAAATCATAGTTGTAATACTGCCAGTTGCTATACTGGCAGTTTTTATATGGAAGAACGAATCAAGTTTTATATAGCATGAGCCAGCCTGGAAAGGTCGTTTGTATATTTACACCAGTAAGGGAAACGGAGTGGTTGAAGTGACAGAAGAATTAAATGAGCACATGCGGGTGCGGAGAGAAAAATTAGAAGCTTATCGCGAAAAAGGCCTGGACCCTTTTGGCGACAAGTTTGTCCGGACCCATGTAGCAGAGGATCTGAAAGAACAGTATGAGTCTTATACCAAAGAGGAATTAGAAGAACAAGAAATCAACACGACTATAGCGGGAAGGATTATGACCAAGCGCGGAAAGGGAAAAGCAGGATTCGCTCATATCCAGGATTTAAGCGGTCAAATCCAGATCTATGTCAGGAAAGACCGTGTTGGAGAAGACGCATATGAACTATTCAATACGGCAGATATGGGAGACATCGTGGGTGTAACAGGCACAGTGTTTAAAACAAAAGTAGGTGAATTATCTGTAAAAGCGGATGAATTCACTATGCTTACAAAATCATTGCGCCCGCTTCCAGAAAAGTTCCATGGTCTGAAAGATGTAGAACAACGCTACCGCCAGCGTTACCTTGACTTGATTACGAACCCGGACAGCCGCGACACTTTTGTATTACGAAGCAAAATCATCCAGTCGATGCGCCGTTATTTAGATGGTCTTGGCTTCCTTGAAGTAGAAACGCCAATGATGCATGGAATTCCAGGCGGAGCTTCTGCCCGTCCTTTCATTACCCATCATAATGCATTGGATATTCCTTTATATATGCGAATTGCGATTGAGTTACACTTAAAGCGCCTGATTGTAGGCGGTCTGGAAAAAGTTTATGAAATTGGACGAGTCTTCCGAAATGAAGGGGTATCTACACGCCATAACCCTGAGTTCACCATGCTTGAGTTATATGAAGCTTACGCCGACTTCCATGATGTAATGGACTTGACTGAAAACCTCGTTGCTCATATTGCGAAAGATGTTTTAGGTACAACTAAAGTTGCGTACGGTGAAGTAGAAGTCGACCTTGAACCTAAGTGGGATCGACGCCATATGGTGGATTTGGTTAAAGAGCATACTGGTGTAGATTTCTGGAAAGACATGAGCGATGAAGAAGCCAAAACCCTGGCCAAGGAGCATGGGATAGAAATTCAGGATACGATGACATTCGGTCATATCCTGAATGAATTCTTTGAACAGCGTGTAGAAGAAAAATTGATTCAGCCTACATTCGTTTATGGTCATCCAATTGAAATTTCACCGTTGGCTAAAAAGAACCCGGAAGATCCTCGCTTCACTGATCGTTTCGAGTTGTTTATCGTTGGACGGGAACATGCGAATGCTTTCTCTGAACTAAACGATCCGATTGATCAACGTGAACGCTTTGAAGGCCAGTTGAAAGAAAGAGAGCAAGGAAATGATGAGGCCCATATGATGGATGAAGATTTCTTAGAGTCCCTGGAATATGGCATGCCACCGACTGGCGGGTTAGGTATCGGTATTGATCGTCTCGTGATGCTATTGACGAACTCACCATCGATTAGAGATGTATTACTGTTCCCGCAAA
Source organism: Thalassobacillus sp. B23F22_16 (assembly GCF_043496955.1). Lineage (NCBI taxonomy): Bacteria > Bacillati > Bacillota > Bacilli > Caryophanales > Bacillaceae > Thalassobacillus > Thalassobacillus sp. B23F22_16. The sequence goes on from NZ_JBIEKD010000028.1 coordinate 49,432, forward strand.
TGAGAAATCGCGACTAATTAAGAAGAAGAGAACTCCAGCTGATATTAGCTGGAGTTCTTTTTTGCGCTTAAATAATCAGAATTAATTTATATTTTAATTTCCCCTTGATTCATTTCTGGAACCATGATAAATTATTAAACGTTGCGTTAAGAGAGAAAGCAACCGAGCAAAAAATAAATCATGAAAAGTTGTTGACATTAAAACAACCACATGATATATTAATTAAGTCGCCAATTTGAGCGGCAAAACAATTTTGATCTTTGAAAACTGAACGAACCAACCAGTACGTCAATACAATTTCTTCATTATATGAGGAAATGAACAACGCACTTTAGC
>NZ_JBIEKD010000029.1:0-44330 GCF_043496955.1 Thalassobacillus sp. B23F22_16
TTAGAATTCAAGGGGAAGTCCTCCTTTTGATGTTTGTTTGTATTTGGTTGTACAAATGCATCATAACGGAGGGCTTTTTTTCATTCAAGACCCCTCTACTGAATCCCACAGGAATCTCCCGCGGGAGAGGGGGCTAGGCGAGATCCCGCAGGGCTTTAGCCCGAGGAAGCTTGCCAGGTCCCCCGCAGGAAAGCGAGTCGTTTCCCAGCCCATCCCTTTTCCATTACGGTAACGGACCCAACTATCTTGAAACTGAGTCTTCCATTATAGGGAGCTTTACTGTAAAATCAACACGGGGATTTAACATAGCCTTTCTATAAAAACTCTTTGAAAAGTTAGACAAACATCCATATAATAGATAAGGGAATAGACAAATGGGGGTAGGAACCAATGGAATTATTAATCATAACGCTCATCGTATTAATTGGCTTTGGGCTATATAGATTTTTTAAAACGCGTAAAATCCTGACTACATTGACTGAAGATGAATTTAGACAAGGCTACCGGAAAGCGCAACTCATTGATGTCAGGGAACCAAAGGAATTCAAAGGTGGTCACATTCTTGGAGCACGCAACATTCCTTTATCCCAATTGAACCACCGTCTAACCGAACTGCGTAAAGATCAGCCAGTTTACATGTATTGTCAAAGTGGCTCGCGTTCTGCCCGAGCAGCTGCAATTCTTCATAAAAAAGGATATCGCGATTTGAATCAGCTGAAAGGCGGATTCAAGCACTGGGGCGGAAAAATAAAAAAAGGTTAATATGAACATCATGTATTTCATAACAAAAAAGCATCCTGTTTGGGATGCTTTTTTGTTGTTCTATTTTATCAGCTACCTTTGTTATAACGAAGCACAGGCTTTCTTGCTGCAGTAGTCTCATCCATACGGCTCACCACGGTTGTATGAGGTGCTTCCTGCACAATTTCAGGATCCTCTTTCGCTTCATTAGAAATTTGGATCATTGCATCAACGAATGCGTCGAGAGTTTCTTTCGATTCCGTTTCGGTCGGCTCTACCATCAACGCTTCTTCCACATTTAACGGGAAGTAGATAGTTGGTGGATGGTATCCGAAGTCTAACAGACGCTTCGCAATATCAAGTGTACGTACACCCAACTTCTTCTGACGCTTACCCGACAACACAAATTCATGTTTACAATGCTGGGAAAACGGCAAGTCAAATTCTTTCTCCAGACGTCTCATCATATAGTTTGCATTCAATACAGCGTATTCGCTTACCTTCTTCAACCCTTCCGCTCCCATGGTGCGAATATACGTATAAGCACGGACGTTAATACCGAAATTACCGTAGTACGGTTTCACACGACCGATTGACTTTGGACGATCGTAATCAAAACCATATTGTTCTCCCTTTTTAATTAAAACCGGCTTAGGTAAATAGGCAGCAAATTCTTCTGTTACGCCGACAGGTCCAGAACCAGGACCTCCCCCGCCGTGTGGGCCAGTGAATGTCTTATGAAGGTTCAAGTGTACAACATCGAATCCCATGTCTCCAGGGCGGGCATAACCAAGAATAGCGTTAAGATTAGCACCATCATAATAGAGCTTTCCCCCTGCATCATGGATAATCTCTGCCATTTCCAATATATGTTCTTCAAATAAGCCAAGCGTGTTCGGATTAGTCAGCATCAGTGCTGCTGTGTCTTCGCCGACAACACGTTTCAAATCTTCCAAGTCAACGAGACCACGATCATCGGACTTCACTGTCACTGCCTCGAAACCAGCAACGGTAGCGGAGGCAGGATTTGTCCCATGGGCAGAGTCAGGTACGATTACCTTCGTGCGGCCAAAATCACCATTTGCTTCATGGAAGGCACGGATCATCATAAGGCCTGTCCATTCCCCATGTGCCCCTGCCGCAGGCTGGAGGGTTACTGTGTGCATGCCTGTAATTTCAGCCAGGCTTGTTTGTAAATCGTACATCAGCTCTAATGCACCCTGGATCGTTTCTTCATCCTGGTAAGGATGAATATGACTAAAACCAGCCAATCGCGCGATATCTTCATTCATCTTGGGATTATATTTCATCGTACAAGAACCAAGCGGATAGAAGCCAGAATCTACCCCGTGGTTGCGAGTAGATAAAGCAGTATAATGCCGCATGATCTGCAATTCACTTACTTCCGGCAATTCTGCTTCCGTCTCACGGATATAGCGCTCGTCAAACATATCGGTTAAATCTACTTCAGGCACGTCCATTTCCGGTAGACTGAATCCTGTACGACTTTCTTGGCTGTGTTCAAATATGAGTGGAAAATCTTGATTAGCCATTTATATCCCCCAATTCCTGCGCGAAGTTATCGATTTCATCTTTTGTCCGAACCTCTGTCACTGCGATCAGCATGTGTCCTGCTAACTCATTATAGCTGGCACCCAGGTCATAGCCCCCGATAAATCCTTTTTCCAGCAGTTTTTTGTTTGCTTTCTGGACATCATTTCCTAAATTGATGACCAATTCGTTGAAAAACGGACCTGTATACGCGACATTCACTCCATTGTCTTCTAATGCTTTCTTCATATATGCGGTTTTCTGAATATTGGTCCATGCCATTTTCTTAACGCCCTGTTTACCTAACGAGGACATGGCAACCGAGGACGCAAGAGCATTCAATGCCTGGTTGGAACAGATATTGGATGTCGCTTTATCACGGCGAATATGTTGTTCCCTGGCTTGTAAAGTCAACACAAAACCTCTTCTTCCCTGCTCATCTTTTGTTTGCCCTACCAGGCGGCCAGGTACTTTGCGCATCAATTTCTTCGTTGTGGCAAAATAACCGCAGTGAGGCCCGCCAAACTGAGCCGGGATTCCAAATACCTGTGCATCACCGACGACGATATCCGCCCCGAATTCACCAGGTGGGGTCATGTAACCCAATGCGAGTGGGTTGCTGGAAACTATCATCATCGCTTTCTTTTGGGTATCCAATAACTCTCGCACTTCTGCCAACGGTTCGATTTGGCCAAAAAAGTTCGGATATTGAAGCACGACACCTGCTGTATTTTCATCAAGTTCAGCTGCCAGTGCTTTTAAATCTGTTACCCCATTTTCGTGGCCAATTTCAATAATTTCCACTCCAGGACCGTTTGCATAGGATTGAATGACAGCACGTGATTCAGGATGAACCGTACTTGATACAATCACTTTTTTCTTTCTGGTTGTACCAGCACTAAGATTTACAGCTTCTGCCAGAGCCGTCCCGCCGTCATACATGGAGGAGTTTGCGACATCCATTGCAGTGAGCTCACAAATCATGGTCTGAAACTCGAAGATTGCCTGTAATTCACCTTGCGAAATCTCCGGCTGATAAGGGGTATAAGCAGTATAGAATTCTGACCGGGAAATCACATGGTCTACAACCGACGGAATATAGTGATCATAGACTCCTGCTCCGAGAAAGGAAGTATGTGACTTCAAATTGACATTTTTATTAGCCAATTCGGTCAATTCCTTTGTGAGTTTATATTCATTTGAAGGAGGCTTGATCCCCAATTCCCCTTTGAACCTTACCTTTTCAGGAATATCTTCGAATAGCTCCTCAGTTTTATTGATTCCTATCGTATCTAACATTTCCTGTTTATCTTTTTCCGTCATCGGTAAATAACGAAACTCCATGATAAATCCCCCTGCCCTGTTTGTATTATCCGCGTTTATAAAATGGTGTCTTTACAACTTCCGCCTTCAATCTTCTCTTTCTCACCTGTACCTCTACCACAGTCCCTACTTCCGTATAGTCTATATTAAGTAAGGCCAGGCCGACATTTTTCCCTAATGTAGGGGATTGCGTACCGGTCGTTACAAATCCGATTTCATTTTCTCCGGATAAAACTTTATATCCCGTTCTAGGAATACCTTTGTCCAGCATTTCTATTCCAACAAGTTTCCGTTCCAGGCCGTTTTCCTTCTGTTTCAAAAGAGCTTCCTTACCAAGGAAGTCTGCTTCTTTCTTCAACTTGACAGCAAATCCTAACCCCGCTTCAAGTGGAGATATTTCAGGAGAGAGCTCCTGGCCGTACAAAGCAAGATTGGCTTCAAACCTTAACGTGTCTCTTGCTCCTAAGCCAATCGGTTTGACTCCTTCAGATTCGCCGGCTTGAAGAATCTTCTGCCAGAGAAGGGGACCTGATTCTTTTGATATATAAATTTCAAAACCATCTTCTCCGGTATATCCGGTTCTTGAGACAATAGCGTCATCTGGTACACCCTCAAAAGAAACAGGAAATTCAAATCGGAAAAATCTGATTGCTGATAAATCAACAGTAGTCAGATTTTGCAGTACTTTCTCAGCAATTGGACCTTGAAGAGCCAGTTGAACATATGCATCAGATTCATTTCTTATGGACACACCATCAATTAAATGATCTTCCAGCCATTGATAATCCTTTTCTACATTTGCAGCATTGACGACTAGCAAATATTTATCCTCTTCCAGTTGATATACAATCAAGTCATCGACCGTTCCACCATTTTCGTAGCACATAATGGTATATTGTGCTTTTTTGGGTTCTAATTTTGAAACATCATTCGTCAGCATTTTTTGTAAGAAGTTCTCACTTTCGGGTCCTTCCACAAAAATTTCTCCCATATGAGAAACATCAAAAAGTCCTGCTTTGTTTCGAGTCGCTTCATGTTCATCCTTGATTCCAGAAAATTGGACAGGCAAATCCCATCCACCAAAATCAATCGTCTTTGCACCGTGCTTTTCATATTCTGGAAACAGCGGCGTCCTTTTCAAATCAGCCATGCGAACACTCCTCTACTAGTTTGTATAAAAAAACAGACAGATATCCCACGGCTATGTATGGGATACTCTGTCCGTTCACCAGAAAGTTTCACCCGGAATTGTAAACGCATTCAATGCATTTTACAAACCTGGCTTGCTTCTTGGGTGGTTCACAAATCTGAACACTCTCCAGAGGTGCGTCACACAGGGGTCTTTTTGCCTGAGAGATTCACATGCTATATGTTTGCTCCTTCGGCGCTACAAACGTAGTCTCTCCCCCTGTGATCATTCGCTGATAGTATTTATTTTTCAATTGGGCATACTAGCCAATAAAAGCTGTGAAAAATCTGTCATTTTGTCACAAACATTATATCACATGCTCCATCAGGTTTTAAAAATAATTTTGAACCTTTTATCTGATAGCAGAGCACAGGGAAAGGAAGGCTTCTATAGAATGGAAATTTTATTAGACGAAAAATATGGGGAACAATTAGCTAAAGAGGCGGCCAATCCTGATGCAATCAGCAGTTGGAATCAGTTTAAACTTACTTACCAGGCAGCGAAAGCCTCTTCAGTTCCCGATTTTGAAGGACTCGTAGCTTTAAGTCATCTGCCTCATATCGACTTTCTTCCCCACCAGAAAGAAGCGGCGGAAGAAATTATTCATCAAATGCAGGGAAGAGCGATACTTGCTGATGAAGTAGGTTTGGGAAAAACAATCGAAGCCGGATTGGTTTTGAAAGAATACTTGATTCGTGGAATGGTCAATAAGGTACTGATCCTTACACCGGCATCGCTTGTTAATCAATGGGTCACTGAATTACATGAAAAATTTTATATCCAGGCATATGCTCCGCGGAAAAATCCCGCCTGGAAAGATGCTGATATTATGGTTACATCCATAGATATGGCGAAAAAAGACCCTCATTATAGTGAAATCCTGTCCATTCCCTATGATCTGATTATCATTGATGAAGCACACAAATTGAAAAATCCAGCTACCAAAAACTATCAATTCGTCAAAGCTGTGCAGAAAAAGTATTGTTTGTTGTTAACTGCTACTCCTATACAAAACCGGATAACCGATATATTTAACTTAGTTTCGATCTTAAAGCCAGGCTATCTTGGAGATTTGTCCTCCTTCAAAAAGGAATATGGAAAGAAAATGGGCAACCTGGATGGAAACCTTCATTTAAAAAAGTTGATCAGCAAGGTGATGATCCGCAACCGCAGACAGGATACAGGCCTTGCGGATACAAAGCGTATGGTCAAGACAGAGTGGATCGAATTCTCGGAAGAGGAACAACAAGTTTACGAGAAACTTGAGACAATTAAGGGAACCCATCCATCTTTCACTTATCTTACATTGGCGAAAGAACTTTGTTCTTCCCGGGAAGCCTGCTACCTGTCCAGCAAGCAAATGTATGATAAATTAGGAGATCCGGAAAATACTGGTCCTTTACATGATTTAATTTCAGGGGTAGAACAGCTCCCCCACCATGCCAAAGCAAAACGTATGGTGGAGATCATCCAACAGTCTGATGAAAAATTCATTGTATTCACCGAATATCGCGCCAGCCAATATTACTTACAATGGTACCTACAGCAGCATGGGATATCTTCGGTACCGTTTCGTGGCGGCTTTAAACGAAGTAAAAAGGACTGGATGAAGCAATTGTTCCGTGATCATGCACAAGTCATGATCGCGACAGAAGCTGCTGGAGAAGGGATTAACCTACAATTTTGTAGAAACATGATCAATTATGATCTCCCATGGAACCCGATGCGTTTGGAACAACGAATAGGACGTATTCACCGATTTGGTCAAGAAAAGAATGTGCAAATTTATAACTTCGCTATCAAAAATACGATAGAAGAGCATATCCTGAACTTGTTATACGATAAAATAAGTTTATTCGAAAATGCCATTGGAGAATTGGATCATATTTTGGAAGACTTGGACATCAAAGATTTGGGCCACGAAATAGAGGCGATTTATTCCGAGTCATCCAGTTACGGTGAGGCTAAAATAAAATTGAACAACCTTGCCTCTGTCATTTCTTCTCATTCTGAAGCAGAACGGAGGTCATCATCGTGAAAGAAGCTGCCGCACATGAACAGTTTATCAGAAGTTTTTTCCATGAATACGATTGTCCTATTCTTTCAGATGAGCACGGACGCCTGGTCATTCAGTTGACCGACAAAATGGACGAGGCACTTATGAACAGGCCATTTTACTGGCATTACATCAAAAAGATGGGCCGGCAAGGTGACCCCATGTCACTCACGCTGATTACCAACCCTGACCTTAGCGAAGAAAAAGGGGAGTATATCCATTCCGGTTCCCCGCGTTTACGTCAGTTATACCGCTTTCTCCAGGACAACTGCCGGTTTACGAAACTTTATGAAGCAGTTACCATTACAGATCAACAAAGCCCTTTGGTACCATGGCTGGTCACTAACTTGAGAATCAGTTACTTCGGGAAGCAAAAAAAAGATGAACTCTTGTCAATAGGCCTGAACCTTATACACGGAACCCTGGTGCCTTCTTTTATGGAACGGATAGAAAATTACCCTTTAGAAACTACAATATCTGATTTCACCTTTCCCATGACCCCGTTGATTCGGATACCAAGTGGTTATCAGCGGATAGTCAGTTATGTTCACAATCATATTGAAAGTCAGGACCGTAGCTGGGCTAGTCAGGCGATGGAAGCATTACACGAAGAAAAGCAGTTGCTGTCTGCTTTTTTCAAGGAAGAAAATGAAGAAGATAGAAAATTGCTGGAACAGGAACTCGAAGCTCTTAAAGGAAGGTTTATCCCCAAAGTTACCGTAGATGTTATCAATGGCGGGTTGTTCTATTTTTCCCAGCCTACCACCAATCAAATCATAATATAAGGCTGCCTCCAGTGGAGACAGCCTTATTTATGGCGATTAAAAAGCATTTTCATGGCAAATGGTAACATGCCAAACCACTTGTTCCGTTTTGGCTGCTTAATTTTTTGCCTTTTTCGGTTATGCTTTTCTTCTTTAGTTAAATTCATATAGCGGACGAACTCTTCTGTTACATATTTAACGTAATCATTTCCGGACATTCAGCTCACCCTTAGTGAAGATATAATCATTAATAGTATGAACTGAAATAATTACTTCCATACATTCAGAATCTCGTCTGCAATGCTTTCCGGTGACTTATCCTCGACATCGATGGTAATATCTGCAACTTGCTGATAAACCGGCCAGCGCTCTTGTAAAAGACGCTCTTTTTCCTGCTCTTTTCCTTTCCATAAGGGGCGATTTTCATCTTGTGACAGCCGCTCCTGGATTACCTGGAAGCTGGCATCAAGGAAAATAACGGTACCCCTACGCATTAATTTCTGATTGATCGAATTTATTGGAGCTCCTCCCCCAGTGGAAACCACCATATTTTCCAAAGGTATCTCTTCAAGCAAAGAAGTTTCCAATTGACGAAAATAGGCTTCGCCCTTTTCAGCGAATATCTCTTTAATTGCTCTCCCTTCCCTTTTTTCAATTAAACTGTCCATTTCAATTAAAGGGACATCAAGCTTCTCACATAATATTTCCGCTACGGTCGTTTTTCCACTCCCCATAAACCCTATCAAATAAATGGTCTTCATATATTTTTTCTCCCCTTTGTAAATATTTTTTTAATATAAGCAGGATTTTTAAGACTTTTGTCGAAATATGTAACTAAACAGTATTTGTGAGGTGATAAATTCAAGTGAGTGCAACTGCCAACCTATCCAACCAGCTGCTGATTGCCGCTATCCAATCCACTGCTTCTGACCTGCATTTCTCCCCTTATCATCAAAAGGTCGATATTCATTTTAGAATCCACGGAAAACGAATTTTCCATTCTGCCATCTCCACCCAAGTTTACGCCAAATTACTTTCCTACTACAAGTTCTCCTCCGGGATGGATATTGGAGAAATTAAAAAACCTCAAAATGGTTCCCTTTCTTTTAGAAACAAAGAACACCTTTACTCTTTACGACTTTCCACGCTCCCTATTCAATCAAACGAGAGTCTCGCTATCCGCATTCTTCCTCAGACGGATTCCCTTTCCCTGGACAATCTATTCCTTTTTCCCTCTCAATATCAACGAATTAAACGATGGCTCGGTCATCAAAGTGGCATGATTTTATTCACAGGCCCGACCGGAAGTGGCAAGACAACTACTCTGTACGCCCTCATCCAGGCATTGATCAAAGAAAATTCCTACCAGGCTATAACTTTGGAAGACCCGATCGAGAAAGATATGGAAAACATTATCCAAGTCCAAGTAAATGAACGAGCCGGCATCACTTATGATGCGGGTTTGAAAGCTGCATTGCGGCATGATCCTGACTTAATCATGGTAGGAGAAATACGTGACAGGCAAACAGCACATTTTGCTTTTCACGCTGCTCACACCGGTCATCTGGTCCTATCCAGTTTGCATGCAAAAGATGCACTCGGAACCATATTAAGGTTGAAAGAAATGGGGATACAAACCATTGATTTAGAACAAACATTAATCTCTATCGCTTCCCAGCAGCTTGTGCCAATTTCCGCCGCAGCCCACTTGCCTAGACGAGCGGCTATTATGGAGCTGTTGGATGGGGATCTTCTGCAACATGCGATTCATCACCATATGATCCCTTCCCAATCATCCTTTTATTCGTTTGATCATTTAAGGAGAAAAGCTTATGCCTATGGATACCTTCCTTACGAAATTTTTTCCTAATCCCGCTAATAAAAATTTATCTTATCCGCTTCAATTACAATTTTTAGAAAGGATGAGCCGTCTTTTAAAGAAAGGCTACCCTTTGCTCGAAGCCCTTGAAATAGTGACTTGGGATGAACGCTTTGCTGACATCACTGCAGAAATAATCAAGGAACTTAAAAATGGCCGACCAATAGATGTTTGTCTAAAAAAATCAGGCTTCTCCAAAAATGTCGTCTCCTTTTTATATTTTGCCAGAATGCACAGTAACCTTGATGAAGTTTTCCAGCAATGCAGTACAATGCTTCAATTAGATAAAACCTATGTTGATAAATTCAAACAGGTGATTCGATATCCAATTTTTTTAAGTATCTTTTTAGTGATTATGCTGGTCGTCATTGATCAAACGATCTTTCCAGCGTTGCTTGACTTGTTCCAATCCGGCAAGGAAAGCTTAGGCTTGCAGATCGCTGTGAATATAGTCGGTTTTGTCTTTGATACCAGTAAAGTGTTTCTGCTCACTTTCACCTTCCTCGCTTTGGTATGGAAGTTAAAACATAAGAAACTTTCCATCACAAGCCAAATTAAATTATTCGAAAAAATACCTCTTTTAAGAGATTATCAAAAAATCAAACTTACATTTTTATTTGCTACCCATTTCCACTCGATTCTTTCTACCGGAATCTCCCTAAAAGAGGCTTTACATGTGATTAGCAGTCAAAATCATTATCCCCTGCTCGCACATCACTCCATGCATATCTTACATCAGCTTGAAGAAGGCGCAACACTTGCCCAGGCCATCCATCAGTGCCCATTATTCCGCGCAGAGCTGACCACCATATTTCATAAAACTGCAGATATCACAACAATGACGAGGGATCTAGCAGTGCTTGCCGAAATGCTTACCGAAATGACAAAACAAAAATTAAACAAAACACTCGAACTCATCCAGCCGATATTTTTTATCATCGTTGCGGTTTTTATCCTGTTTATATATGGATCGATCATGCTGCCGATGTATCAATGGATGAACCAACTATAGAGAGGAAGTAAACCATATGTTCAAAAACGAAAAAGGCTTTACGTTGATTGAAATGCTGATTGTCCTGCTCATAATTTCCGTATTATTAATCATTACCATACCGAATGTCAGTAATAATAACTCGATGGTACGCGATAAAGGATGCGACGGTCTGGTAAAGCTTGTAGAAGCGCAAGTGCAGGCTTATTATATCGCTGAAAACAAATTACCTGCAAATATATCAGAATTAGTAAGTGAACAATACTTAACCGACACTCAAACAAAGTGTCCTAATGATAAGATTCTTGAAGTGGTCGATGGTGAAGTAACCACGAATACAGGAAGCTAGAATATAATTATGTCAACTAGGAACGGCTACACCTTAATAGAAACGGTGATTGTTTTATTAACCCTCAGTGTTGTAATCGCTATCGCAGTCCCCTTTCATAGTAAAACTGTCGAGGCTCATACTTTTCACACGTTTTATCAACAATTCGAAGATGACGTGCTACTTACCCAGCAGCTATCGATGACAAATCAGGCGTTCTATGATTTGATGATCCTGCCTTCACAGAAAAAATATTTTTTATTAGAAACAAAAACCGAGCGGAAAGTTTTGGAGCGTTCCATTCCCGATACCATTAAGCTGGAACTGCAAACATTGAAAGTGCCTGTTCGTTTTTCCTCTGATGGAACTATTTATAGTCCCGGCAGTATGCGGATAAAAACGAACAGCAAATCCTACAGGGTGGTTTTTCCCTTTGGAAAAAGCAGGTGCTATATGTATGAAATATAATGGCTTTACATTAGTGGAAGTAATATTCGCTTTCGGCTTGCTGCTTATGATATTACTGAGCACCCTCCCGATTCTGATGAAAGTAAATTTAGAAGAGGCAGATCTTGCTGATAAAAGAAAGGCAGTATCTATTCTCCATAATGAATTAGTAAGGGAAATAAATGAATCTCTTACAAATGATAAAAGCTACAGCCTTAAAGATTTTACAGTAATTGAGATAACATTCAAATCACATGGAGAGCTTATAAAAGGGTGTGCCACATGGATAAGCAAACAAAATAAGAGAGAAAGTGTTTGTCTTAATGGATACCGGGAGACATAACGGCTATACGCTTGCAGAAACAATTATCAGCCTATTGGTTTTTTCCTTACTGACCGCCCTTCTCTCTCCTATCTTTCAACTACTCTCCATGGACAACCGTAATCAGGAGCTTAGCATTCATCAGCTTTTCCACTTCCTTTCCGATGAATTATCATACAATGACTTGAAAACTGTAACAAACACTCAAATAACATTCCAGTCACCAGATGGTGACATCATCAGTATTGAGAAGTATGGAACTACCATCCGAAGGCAGGTTGGCGGGCGTGGCCATGAAACTTTACTAACAGGAGTCAGGGATGTGGAGTTTACTATAAGTAATAACCTGCTGGTTATTAAAATTACTGACCAAGGAGGGTCTGAATATGAAAAGCTCCTGCAGGCTTACTCGTCCTCCTATCCTTAACGGGTTTATATACCCATTTGTTTTCTTGGTGGCTTTTATGTTCCTGACGGTTACTTCTGCATCCATTCACTTATATCAAAACCATCAATATAATACTGACTTGCATGTTAAAAAAATCGTCATCAATACTTTAATCCAGTCTGGTCTGGCAAAGTTTGGGGATGAAACGAAGCAAAATCAAGAACTGCCTGAAAGCGGCGAAACCACGTACTTTTTTCCGGATGGAGAAGTTAATATTACGTATGTACGGATAGAAGGACGAACCTACTTTCTTCAACTATCGATCCTGACTAAAGATGGAACAAGAAAAAATTTAAATCGAAGATATGAGACAGAATTATAATGAATTTTATTAAATAATCGTGTATAAATTTTAACCAAAGGTACAAACTAAGACCACATCATCATTAGTGGGCTATAGCCAAGTGGTAAGGCAGCGGATTTTGATTCCGTCATTCGTTGGTTCGAATCCAGCTAGCCCAGCTTTATCAAAGAAAAGTGTCTTGGAATAGGTTAGCTCTAACCCAAGGCATTTTTCTTTTTGCTGTTTTTTAATCTTTGCATTCGTGACGGGTCATCACTTTATATTATGAGTTTTTGTTGTCCCTCTATGCTGCATGCTCCCAAAATGCCATAATAATCCCTAGGGTCAAACTAATTTTGAACAAAAGGGGTTTTTTTATATTTTCAATTTGTGTACGTTTTTTAACATTCTTTCCCTTTTGATAACAAAGCATGTTGTTTATATTATAATGAGGGCAAACCTATTACGAGGGGTGACTGTCCATGGAACAGACCTTGAAAATAACTAACGTATTAAGTGATCCGACCCGTTTTCATATTTATGAGTTTATAGTTAAAAAAAATGCAGATGTTACCGTCCAGGATATTGCAGAGGCTTTTGAAATTCACCCGAATGTTGCACGACTCCACTTATCAAAACTGGAAGACGTCAATATGCTTCATTCACACACTAAGAAAACAGGACGCGGCGGAAGACCAAGCAGAGTCTATAACCTTTCCAAGGAAGTAGTCCAATTACATTTCCCTTTCAGGGATTATCAATTACTGGCTCAAATTGCTTTTGAAGCTTTTGCAGGTATGGGGGAAGCCGGACAGGAAGCACTTTATACAACCGGGAAAAAATTTGGTAAAGAAATGATGGAAAGGGAAGCTTCGCATGCAAGCCATTTAGATCGTGCTGGAAAATCAGAAGTTTTAAAAGCTGCAGCTGAAATGACCGGGCTCTTTCCGGAGTTCCATAACCAGACAGATGATACGATCGTTTTTACTGTAAACAACTGTCCTTTCAAGGAAGTAGCCTCTCATCAGAAACAACTGGTGTGTGAGATGCATAGTCATTTTCTAAAAGGCATGTTTGAAGCGATGTTCCAGGATATTGTGTTAAAAGAAGAGCATAATATGATGGATGGTTGTGCAAACTGTTTATACAAAGCACAAATCTGACAATTTTTCGATGATTCATTTTACATTCTCTAAGTAGTCGTTTATAATATCTATGATAGTTTCATCGAAGAAAAGGAGGGGGAAAAGCATGGATCGTATGTTCCGCGTGCTTGCCTTTTGGACTGGTATCTTTACCGTCATGTTTTATGTGGGCGACATGAATGAATCGGCTTTATTATTCTTAGTTCAAACGGCTTTTTTCCTTACAGTAAGCTACTTAAAACTGTCAGAACGTATGTATATGTACATATTCGGCGCCTACCTGACAGTATTTATGATTGGGTTTACGTATTACACCACTTTCATTTTACAACCAGGATTCCACTAAAAAAATCTGTTATCCTTAATTGGATAACAGATTTTTTAGTCTGGTTCTTTATATAGCGGGAATAGTCACTTTTTTTGCTTGTACAACCACATCGAAAGCTTCGCTAAACCCCTCTCCTGTTATCAACGTGCGAATCGCACGATTTTTTTTACTTTCTTCCGAAAATGGATCAGGATTAGTATGGGTAATCAGCTCATCCATAATCCCTGACCGAAGGAGGAAATCATTTTGTTTAATAATGAAACCGTTTTCCCATCCCATTTTCTTTCCGATAGCTTTCCATACATCCCAGTGCAGGTGGTGGGTTATATCCATCATCCCCGGTAACTGAAGCACATCATAAATAAGTCTGTGCTGATAATACCCTCTAAGGCTTCCTTTTTTTCGAGCCGGATGCTGCCACTCTGCATTCCTATAACCATAATCCACTGTCACAATAACTCCCTTATGTAACATGCTGTCCAATTCCTTTGCCAATGTTTCCATGTAGCCCGGAATTTCCATGCGTTGACCTTCTTCCCTTAAAGGAAGATTGTAAGTCTTTACAAAATCAGCTAATTCAACAGTCAGTGGATAATATATTTCTATAAAATCCTCACTTTCATCCAGTGCAATTCGGATTTCCATCGGTATACCATCCTTTATCTCCACCACTTTTACGGGTTGAGCGTCCAGCCACTCATTGGAGAAGACGATCCCCTCGAAATAAGGATTTCTGGCTTTGAATTCGTCCAAATGATGATATAAAGATAAGTAATCGGTGTCTGTTCCTTCCTTAATTTTCTCACGATGGTAGGGACTTTTCTCAATCAGGTGATAGGTAAAGTCTTTAGTTGTCAGGCTTAAGCGGTTAATCACCTCACGGGCAAATGTCCCATCTCCCCCGCCAATTTCACAAATGGCTAACGGCATGTTCAGCCTGCGGCTTGTATTATAGAAATAATCAGCAAATATATGGGCAAAAACTTTATGGATCATACTGGAGGTGTAGAAATCGCCTTCCTTCCCTACTTTAACCCCACCTTTTTGATAATAACCGTATTTCTCATGGTACAGCGAGTAATCAATGAATGTATCATACCCAATCGATTGTTTCGGGTGATCTTTAATTAAAGCTCTTAAAATGTCTTCCATTGCCTTCCCCTTTGTAATTTACACTATTGACATAGTGATAATTTCGTTTATAATTATTTATAGTAGCTTAACTTTTATCCCTAACCAACAAAAGAGCAGAGCACATCCCCCCTAAGATCCTTCTTGAATAATCAAGAAGGATCTTTTTTTGCCCTTTTACATGCCGGCGAATGGATTCTCCCGTTTTTCTTCACCAATTGTAGTGGATGGACCATGACCTGGATAAACCTTTAAATCTTCAGGGAGTGTAAACAATTGTTTCTTAATACTATTAAGCAAAGTATTCATATCTCCGCCTGGAAGGTCCGTACGACCGATACCACGCTGAAATAATGCATCACCCGCTATGACGAATCCTTCCTCTAAAAAAACCAGTGACACGCTTCCTGGAGAGTGTCCTGGCGTATGTCTCACTTCAAACCAAAAAGAACCGACTTTCCTTTCCCCTGTATCGATCATTCTTTCTGCTCTCCGAGCTGCCACAGATCCCATTTGAAAAAAAGCTGATCCATTTAACTGAGGATCTGACAACCAGTCAGCTTCTTCCTTATGTACATACACAGGAATATTGAATTGATCCCTTACATCATCAACCGCGCCTATATGATCAAAATGAGCGTGCGTCAAAACGATAGCAACAGGTTTTAAATGACGTTCGGTGAGGTAATCAGTCAATTGCCTGCTGTCTCCACCTGGATCAACAATCAGACACTCCTTTTCGTCATTAGATACGATATAGCAATTCGTCCCAAGCGGACCAAGGGGCATTTGCACAATTTCCATAAGCCTATTGACTCCTTTGCGATGTTTTATTAAAATTCTTATAGAATAACTCGACAAATTCTACTCCATACTATAAAATGTATGAGGAATGAAAAGGTTTTTACATAGCCATTATAACATCCAACGTTAAGCTATGGATACTACACAGTGAAGGGTTTAGGGGGTGCTGAGTTTGGTAACAGCTATCATTCTTTTACTAGTCGCAATTCTTTGCGTACTTGCCGTATTCCGCGAATTGAAAACGAAAAATTTCTTTGCAGTATTGTTTGCAGGAGCTTCAGCATTAATTTTCGGCTGGTTCTCTGTCATGACGATTTACGTACGGTTATTTGGATAAAATAACACAAAACCTTGCCACTTTTTTTGTGGCAAGGTTTTTTCGTTTTCTCGGAAATTACAAAATTATCTTTTTGTGAATAACCTTACGTGGTGGGTTACATCCAGCTCCGCCGCACAGGACGTGCCGTTTTTAGTCGAACGTCATTACTAGCAAGGCGCTTGCGCTTTTGTACTTTTATTTTTGCTGATTGCGAAGTTCCTCCTCATTTTCCAATAACTGATCATTCTTATTAAAGAAATAACGGTACATTGCCATAGTTACAAACATAGCACTTAAGGAAACGGAAGAAAAAATGCTCAAGGAAATCACAAGCTGATATTTAATGGCCATTACCGGAGCGACACCCCCGAGTATCAACCCAGTCATCATACCAGGCAGCTGTACGAGTCCGATCGTTTTCAAACGATCAACATTCGGAATCAAAGCTGCGTTCAGTGTTTTTGTCACAATTAAGTGAGAAGCCTGGCTCGGCTTTGCTCCGAGGGACAGGGCGGCCATTAAGCGACCACTGTTTTCCGTGAATTCACTTTTCATCCGCTCCAGCGCAAGCCCCATTGCAACCATGCTGTTTCCTATAACCATTCCACTCATTGGAATTACTTCAGACGGGGTGAACTCCACCATATCAAAAGCCAGCCACAGCGTTAACACACTTACTTCTACTATTATTAATCCAAGTAAAATCACCAGGAATGCATGCGGCAGCTCTTTTCCTTTATTCCATGCATGGAATGTGGCTATGATAATCATAATAGATAACATCAATGGAATACCCATAAACGGATTCAAGTCAAAGAGGAAAGTCAATATGTAGCCGATGGCAAACAGTTGTACCGTCCCACGTATAGAAGACCAAACGATGTCTTTGCTCATGCCCAGTTGATAATAATAAGATAGTGTCAAAGGCACAAGTACAAAAATAATCAGAAACAGTAACGATTGGTTAGATATTTCCGGTTCCATATACCATTCTCCTAATCCTGTATGAATTCTTTTAATTCTTCTGTCTTCGGGTCTGTCAGCATGGATTCGAGGTCTCCATCCTCTTTAAGCTCGCCATCCATGAGGAATAACCCACGTTCACCAAGCCTTTTAGCTTGTTTCAAATCATGGGTAACCATAATCATCGTCAACTGGTGCTCCTCGATCAGTCTTTCCAATACTTCTTCTATTTCCTCTGCGGTACGATAATCTAAGGCACTCGTAGGCTCATCCAATAAAAGCACATCAGGGGAATTGGCCAATGTACGGCCCAGGGAAACACGTTGTTGTTCCCCACCGGATAGCTGGTCAACCTTTCGATTTAAATAACTCTCTGGAAGTTGAACATACTCCAGCAGCTTTTTAGCATCATCAGGATTCCATTCCCCGCATAGCGAAGGTCCATATTTCAAATTATCTAATACAGTACCTGGGAATAAATTCGGGGATTGTAGCAGCAGACCGACTTTCCTTCGCAGCTGTGAAATTACATATTCCGTTATCGGTTTGCCATTGTAATTGATATCTCCTTGCTTAGGGTCCCTTAATCGGTTGAATAAAAACAATAAAGAACTTTTTCCCGCTCCGGAAGGTCCAAATAAGATAACTTTTTCGTTTTTGTTGATTTCGAAATTCAGATTATGGAGGATATCATCACTCACATTTTGAAATTGAAAAACAGTATGTTCCACTTTTTCACCAACTTTCGATTAATAAACTTATCCATCTTCATGCTTTTATGACCGTTCGTTTCTTCGAGCAACCTGACTTACATGATAATAGAAGATAATGCTTAGTTGGGCAATAGAGATAGCAAAGCAATGGGTCGAACTTTATTCAAGATGGATGTATATTGTGATAGTGGTAAGGGATTGATTCCTTTACCTACTTCTATCGTATATCCTTCCTTTCTATAGTTGTCAATAAACCAATCTTTCATTCCGGCATGGCTATCAAAGGTACAAATCGGTTCATATCCGCTTGCTCTTTGAAAATTTTCGACAACCCTTTGTGAATTCATCGGCCGTTTATTTTGATAGCCAAAGTAAATGACCTCGCCCTGGGAATGAAAACATAAGACTCTTTCTATATCATTGTTTTTTAGCAGGTCAGCCATTGCCCTTGCCTCAGGTTCTGTAAGAGGGGCATAGCCCGGAAAATCCCTGAATGATGGCTGAGCAGGCTTACGTTCCTTCTCTACCTTCCAACCGGCAGGAAACTGCTTATTCAAATCTACTCCCCGGATATTTGCTTTCCATGAAGTAAAGGTTTTATTGATCTGGTTACAATTAAGAATAAGATCGGTATAACCCCCTGCCTTTTCCAAGCCATGAATCGCCAAGTCCACACCATCCATATTAACCATAGGGACGACCTGCAGGGTGATTTGATCAAAGATTTTCCTCACATTTAATCCTTCCAATTCTCTTCCATCTTCCAGTGCTTCCACCAATTCGCCGAGGATATCCATTATAACTTTGGATGTTATCCATTCATTACCATGAAAACCTGCATTCCAATGCACTAGAAAAGGCCCCTTTCCAACCGTGACGGAATAGATCGGCTTTTTTAAAACTGTCTCGCCAATGATTTCTACACTTGCTGACTCCATTTGCTTATATTGAGCTATATCTTTGTATAGCATTTCAGAATCATAAATTTCCATTCCCCTATTCTCTCCCTTTTTGACTGCTTACTTCATTATAAAAAAAGACACCCCAATGGGTGCCTTTTTCATCAAAATTATAATGATTAAGATTTATTGTTCTGCTGACTTTTCCAATTCTTCTACTTCTTCTTTCGTTTGATGTTTGCCGTTATCGAAGTTGTAGAAGCGAAGCAGGTCGCCATAGATAAGACTGTCAGAGTATCCAAGTTCTTTCTCTACTTTTTCCTGGAAAGGTGCACAAGGTGATTCTTCTGCTGTTTCCTCAATTGGTTCACCTGTTTCCCGGTCGTAGCATACTTCGCTTTTGTATACATATTCGTCTGTAACAAAGCTTCCATCACGCATGGCTATAAAGTCTTTGCGATCTTCAGCGAACATGTTCGTGCCAAACGATAGGTCGTTTCCTTCTTCGATTCCCATCAAATGCAATAATGTTGGCTTCACATCAATCTGACCAGCGATTTTATCATATTGCTTTCCTTTGTCATACCCAGGGATATGAATCATAAATGGTACACGCTGGTTCTGCACATGCTGGTAGCCATCTATTTCTTTCCCCTGGAATTGACTCATTGCTTTATTGTGGAAGTCACTAATACCATAGTGGTCACCCATCAACACAATGATGGAGTCTTCATATAAACCGGCATCCTTCAGCTGCTGGAAGAAATCCTCTAATGATTCATCTGTATACCGGGCTGTCGGCATATAATTATTTAGTGTCCTGGAGTTCGAATCATACTTATCAATATTAGCCTTGTCTTCCGGTAACTCAAACGGGAAGTGGTGCGTCAGTGTAATAAACTTGCTGTAGAAAGGCTGATCCTGCTCTTTTAGATACTTGATCGATTGTTCAAAGAACGCCTTATCTTCCAGTCCCCAGCCAAATGAATTCTCTTCATTTTCTTCAAATGACTGTTCATCAAAAAACTTATCATAACCAATATTGTCATACATGGAATCACGGTTCCAGAAACTCTTGTTGTTAGCATGATATACAGAAGTATAGTAATCTTCTTCATTCAATATTTCCGGTAAGGAATTATATTCATTACTAGCATGAGTGAAATATACAGCACCTCTAGGAAGAGGATACATACTGTTTTCTACAAGAAATTCCGAATCAGATGTTTTACCCTGTGCTGTCTGGTGATAAAAGTTAGGGAAGAAGATCGTATCCTTGCTCTCTTTTAAGTCATTCATGAAAGGAGTGATTTCTTTTCCGTTAACTTCTTCATCCAACACAAAATTCTGCATTGATTCTACTGATACAAATATAACGTTTTTGTCTTTAGCAATACCGAAAAGGTCAGTCTTTTCGTCATTACTTGTATTTTCACGCATATACGTTTCGATTTCTTTCACTTCGCTGCCATCAGCTAATACACGCTGTGCTTTTGTCTTGGTAGTCATTGTTGCATCGTACGCATGGTAGTTGAAAATTCCGATGTTCTTCACTAAATATTCGCGGTCGAAAGCACGAACAAACAACATTGGCCGTTCCATTTCAGCCAAAACGACGTTAGCTGTCAACAAGAGGAAAGTAACAGCTGTTGCTGCAATCTTCCCTGCCTTTGGAAAATCAACCGCAAATCGTGTAGTGCGCTTACTCAAAAACCACACGATGACTATATCCAGGAACAAGAAAATATCTGGCAAATGCATCAATGAAAGCAAACTGCCTCCTAAATCAGCGGCATTGTTACCCTGGAATAGCACTGGGATAGTAATGAAATCAGTAAAGTTACGATAGAATACTAGATTCAGGTAAAGGATCAATGTTCCGATAACCATCGTCCACCGTAAATATTTCATCTGTCTTCTAGGCTTTAGCCATACACTTATGGCGAAAACCAGATATGCACTTACAAATGGGTTCAAAAACAGGATCAATTCCTGCATAGTATTTTCAATGGAGAGATTAAACATATATTTATAAACGATATACGTCTTCAAGCCAAATAATACAGTAGCAATTATAAATAAAGGTATTTTGAATTTTGATGCTTGCATGGTTATATCCTCCTCAACCTTCCAGGGCTTTCATGTTTACATAAGATTTACATGAAACACACCTGTATTTTACAATATCCATTTATCATTCATATTAAACCTATCTCCTAATATGACGACTATTGTACCAGAAAAGTTTCATTTATTTTTTTACCGTTCGGTTACAAACACTTTACATACCGGTCTCTGAATGTCTCCATCATATCCGGCTAAAAGAAAATTATAAGCGATAGCTCTCAGAAAAGCAACGGTTATCATATGGAATTACATGTAAAAACAGGACTGCTTTTTTACAGCCCTGTTCTTAGATGTCACCATTATAAATTTTGTTTAACTAGAAATGCACCGCCGATGACACCTGCATCATTTCCGAGCTCGGCTATGGCAAATTCACAAGCTTCGCTTGTACGAGGTAACGCATACTTATCAAAAGACTCCCTCAAAGGAATGAGTAATTTCTCTCCTGCCTTGGAAACACCGCCGCCAATGACTATTTTGGAGGGATTGCAGGCAATTGCAAGGTTCGCAATTGTCATGCCTAAAATATCTGTTACATAGGCCAAAACTTCTTTCGCTTCCTTATCACCTTCCGCCGCTGCGTCAAACACTTCTTTTGCAGTCAATGGATCATCAGATGAGGAATAATTACTTAATAAAGAATCAGGGTTCCTCTTTATAGCTTCTTTTGCAAGTCTGACAATCCCAGTGGCGGAAGCAATCGTTTCCAGGCAGCCGGTTTTTCCACAGTTGCAGCTTGCCCCGCCTGATGGAATTACAGTTATGTGGCCGATCTCTCCACCAGTACCGTTAGCTCCATTTATAACTGCACCATTAGCAACGATGCCACCTCCAACACCTGTCCCCAGTGTAACAGCTATTAAATCATCGGCATCTTCACCGGATCCTTTCCACTTTTCTCCTAATGCCGCCAGGTTCGCATCATTATCGACGAAAATAGGCAGACCGGTTTTTTCATTCAATATTTTAGCAAGGTCGAAGTCCTTCCAGCCGATATTCACTGTTTGATAAACAAAGCCCGTCTCGGTATCGACAAAGCCAGGGGCACCCGCGCCTAAACCTAGTACCTGGCTCATCCCGATGTTCAACTGGGCTAATACTTCTTTTAATGAAACTGTTATATCTTCTGGAATATGTTCTCCGTTATCTTCATGGTTGGTGGGGATTTCCCATTTTTCATGAATGCTGCCTTGTTCCGTGATCACTGCCATTTTTATAGTGGTCCCGCCGATATCTGCTCCTATGTAGTACTTTTGCATATTATTCTCTCCCTTTTTGTCTATCCCGTTCCCGGGCCGCTTCACTTCTCAACAATAAAATTGCCATTTGGTAATCCTCATTGGACATACACTGGGCTTGATGGAGTTCTTTTATTTCTTCCTCCATCAACTCTAAATCAGCTAATCGATCCCCTATATAAATGAAGGTGCCAAATTTTTTCAGCAATTGTTGAATATCATAAATTGTTTTCATCGTCATCACCTGTATGTATTATATCAATCAGTGGTTAGAATTGAAATATCGGCTAATGAAAAGACCCGGACAATTTTACCTGTCCGGGTCTTTCGGGTGCAAAAAGGCGGGGCGACGGTTTTTCAAAGGGATTGGTGATCGAATTAACACATCTCGCATTGCTCTTGCATTAAAAGGCAAAAATGGCCAAAAATATGGAGTTTTAAATGTTTTCATCCTCACAAGGTTCAATAACCAAACCGTGATACCTATTACATACCCAGCCAATCCAAATAATGCTGTAACTATTAATAAAGCGATTCTTACCATCCGGTTAGCTAGGCTCAATTCATAACTCGGAGTGGTAAAGGTTCCGATCGCTGCTATCGCAAGGTAAAGGACAACTTCATTAGAAAATAAGCCAACCTCGACTGCCACCTGGCCAATCAGAATGGCTGCTACCAATCCCAAAGCCGTAGCTAGTGAAGAAGGGGTATGAATAGCCGCCATTTTCAACATGTCAATACCAAACTCTGCTACTAAAAACTGTGCAATCAATGGGATGGCGGCCGCTTCTGCTGGTCCAATAAAACTCCATGCTTCAGGAAGCATGTCTGGTGATATCGAAAACAAATAATAAAGCGGTAAAATAAAAATCGATGCAAGCACGGCAAAAAAGCGGACAAATCGCAGATAAGCCCCTACGACCGGCTTCTGGCGATATTCTTCAGCATGCTGCAAATGATGCCAATAAGTTGCAGGGGTTATCATCACGCTTGGTGAACCGTCGATCATGATTAACACATGTCCCTCATATAAGTGCGCCGCAGCAGTATCAGGCCTTTCGGTATACCTGATTTTCGGATAGGGGTTCCAATGTTCTCCACTTAAAAATTCCTCAACCGTCTTTTCTGCCATTGGAAGAGCATCGGTATCGATTTTGTCCAGTATAGACTTTAGATGCTCCACCCGGCTGTCATCTGCTATATCTTCTATATAACATAAACAGATGTCTGTCTGAGATCGTCGGCCAATCTGCATATATTCCATCCGGAGACTACGATCCCTTACCCGGCGTCTCGTCAGTGCCGTATTAAATACAATCGTTTCCACGAATCCGTCCCTTGAACCACGAGTTACCCGTTCCAAATCCGGCTCCTCCGGTCCTCGAACAGGATAGGTTCTGGCGTCAATCAGTAAAACAACGTCCAACCCTTCGACCACCAAAGCGGTAGGACCCGCCAACACTTTATCACCGGCATCGTTCAAATCGTCCGTCTGTTCCAGTTCTACATAAGGAATGTAACGCTTTAAAAGATTTTCTAGTGGCTCCGGATCTAAATGTTCGCTTTCAATCCTAGCTAAAAACTCCATGAGACGGTTAAGAATCTCATCCTTAACAAAGCCATCCACCATAAATAACGACATGTTTCGTTCCGCATAATGTACATCCAGTTGAATAAGATCAAAGCTCTTTTCAATCCCCAAGTAATCATGCAGATAGTCTATATTTTTCTTATACTCCGAAAATAACTGTTGCTTCTCTTTCATCCAACCACCCTTATCAACAGCTGATAAGGGTAGTTTGTACTAACAAAGAAGAATGATTCATCATTTAATCATGGGTGCTTGAATATAGGCCATCAGTAATTGATACGTGTTCCATAACGAATCGGTGTGCGTTCTTTCAAAAGAGTGAGAGGCATCAATTCCCGGGCCTACCAGTCCATGCTTAATATCAAAGCCGGCACGTATTGCGGCGGAAGCATCTGAACCGTAATAAGGATAGATATCTACTTGATAAGCGATATTATTACTGTTTGCAAGGCGGACCAACTGGTTTTTTAATCCAAGGTGATAGGGACCGCTTGAATCTTTTGCACATATAGATACATCATGCTCTGTTGAAGTCTGCCCGTCCCCGATTGCCCCCATATCAACGGCAATGTATTCTACCGTTTGATGCGGAATACTTGCATTGGCACCATAACCGATTTCTTCATTATTGGAAAAGAAGAAATGGGTGGTATAAGGGATTTCTAATTCATTTTCTGAAATCTCTTCAATCATATGCAGTAAAATTGCGGCACTCGCTTTATCATCTAAATGACGAGACTTTATATAGCCACTATCTGTATATTGATAACGTGGGTCAAAGGATACGAAATCCCCTACATTGATCCCCAGAGTTTCAACCTCTTCTTTACTGTCCACTTGTTCATCCAGTCTTATTTCGATATTCTGATCATTTCGTTTCTCTTTTCCAACACCCTGGTAAACATGGACAGATGCCTGATGCATCAGTATAGTACCTGTATAGTTTTCATCCTCCATCGTATGTATCGTACAATACTCACCTTCTACACTATTCCATTTAAATCCGCCAATCATTGATAAACGAATTTTTCCATCGGATTTTATTTCTTTTACCATTGCCCCCAAAGTATCCAAATGTGCGGTCAATACCCGTTGCTTCTTGTCATTGTTTCCTCTAATCGTTGCAAGCAGTGCTCCTTTATTGGTGGTTGTCATTTCCACCCTTTGATGCATCTTCAATAAATTTTCACAGAAACGGATAATTTCTTCCGTATCCCCTGATGGACTTGGAATGCTAACCAGTTCTTTCAAATAGTTCACCATATGATTAATATTTTTTTGCATCATTATTCCTCCGTTCAGTAGCATAAATGTGTTTTTCACTCATATAACATGTAAAAAGGCGTCTGATTAAAAAGGGGACGAGCAGATGAAGAAATATGTATGGGCAACAATAATGGTACTGGCAATATTCCTTCTGGTTGTAATGTTATACCAATCTTTCCGAACTGGTACAGAAAACGTCATTAAGTACTTCCCCATTGATGAAACGAAAAATTTCCTGAAAGCGGAGACTCGGTTAAGTTTTGAATCTGAAACGGATGCCGACGAATACGAAGTAAAATGGGAAAGTATATCAGAAAGCAATGAGTCGATGTATTTAAGACAGGACTTATCATTATTATATGTGAATGGCCAATTGAAAGGTATTCTGAACAAATGGCGGGAGAATGGACAGAAAATCGAACAGTCCTCTGTTCTTCACGGCGAAGATACAAGTCTTTATCAGGCAATTACTTTTCATCATGGGGAAATCCATTACCCGGAAGATGTAATCAAAAGCATCCAAACACTTTCCTATGATCAATTATATGTCGTAGACTCCCCACACACTCCGTTGGAAAGCTTCCATACTCCAGAAACGGGAGAAGATAAAGAATGGACTAAGACCATTAACCATTCTATCCAACAGCAATTGGATTACCAATGGGACGAGTTGATCGCACACTTTAATATCCCAAAAGAAGAATATGAAGCTGTCCCGTTGACTGACTTATATAAATATGAGAAAAAAGCGATTCCAGGTGTATCAAAAGAGGATACAACAAGAATTCTTGGTCAACTCTGGGAAGGGCTCTATAAAAATTACGTGCTAGGAATCACAGATGAAAAATCAACAGGGCACCCGATTCAAAGTTATATACCTTTGATTCTTTTTTCCAAAAAAGCTGACCATCTACTGGTTCTTTTTGAAGACGACCAAGGAAGAAAGGAACAGTTGATTCAATATTATTCATTTAATTGATTGTACAAATCTTCAAAGTCTTCATTGGAAGGACGAAGGTCTTTCGCCTTCTTTGCATGGACAATAGCTTTCTCATTATCGCCTTTATTACGATAAATCAATGCCAAATTATAGTGTGCTTCTGCCATATCAGGCTCTAGCTCAACCACTTGCTCCAAGTCAGCCTGGGCTTTGTCTATTTCGGCGGTTTCGTAATAGGCAACGGCCCGATTGAAAAGTAAATAGGAAGTGTAATCGCCGTCCTTTTCTAAAGCTTGTGTTGTATAGGTAATACTTTCATTAAATCTATTTTCTTCCAGCATAGAATTAGACATCTCTACATCTACCGCTGTATGCTGTTGATTATCTGCCTGTAAAAAGCCATAAAGACCTAATGTTATAAGGGCTGCCGCATAACCTGCAACCGCTATTATTTGCCATAATGGCTGGCGGTTTTTTGGCAGGTTCACGATTGCGCTGGCAATAAAACCTCCTGCCAATCCGCCCATATGGGCACCATTGTCAATTTGAGGCACCGATAGTCCCAGGACAACATTCAAACCAATAATAAATAACAAGTTGCGCCCCATCGTCCGGAAAAAGATGCGTTTGTGCTTGACGCCAAAAAATAGCAGTGCACCGAACAACCCAAATATAGCTCCTGATGCTCCTGCGGCAACTTGAGGATTTAATGCAAAACTGGTAACGCCACCGAAAATTCCAGCTAAAAAATATATGAAAGTAAAACGGATCGTACCAAATATTTTTTCTACCGCCATACCTAAATAGTACAAAGCAAGCATGTTCATAAATAAGTGCAGCACCCCGATGTGGATGAACATAGAAGTTACAATCCTCCACCATTCACCTTCGATAATAGCAGGATTATATTTAGCACCAAATTCAATTAAATTCATTACCGAAGTACTTTGTCCATTCATCTCTATATATAGAAAAACAGCTATGTTGATAACTAAAAGTACACGTGTCATGAAAGGTTTACCATAATCGAACAACTTTTCTTGTTCTTTTCTACTTTTATCCCGCTGAAATAATATCTCCTGTTTCAGGTGTTCGACTTCTGCCTCTAATTCATGAATATCTATATTTATGAGATCTGGCTGTTGAGGTAACGGAGAAAGCTGCAACGCTTCATATAATTTGCCACGCTTTAGCTCTCGCTCAGATCGATCTAAATAATGCACTGTCAAGTACATGTCTTTCTTCCCTTTTACTTTTAATGGGCGTACCAGACCATCCCACTCATCAACAGGACTATATTCTGACACATAAACAGCGTGGACATTTATTTCCTTCCCCACGAACATATGCTTATTCTTCTGAATATGCTGATTGATGCGAGCAATGTCTTTTTTTATATGGTTCGACCAATCAAATTGGGAGCGATACAGCCTAACTATATGATTTTTACGATTTATTTGTTTTTCCAGCCACACTTCACTGGTCATTTCATTGACATGGAGGATATCAAAACCCTGGTTGACCACCAGGTCATGAGTCAGCTTCCAAAAATAAAATTCTTCCTCAATAAACATAGCCCGGCTCCTTCCTCCTCTTATCATATCATGGTCTAGAATATGGTAGAAATCCAACGATTATATTCTTAAAATAATTTTTTCAACAATAAAATAGTTACAAAAAAAAAGTGAAGCTTTATAAAGTTAAAAATTATTTACATAGGAATATAAAAAGAGTCTGAAGCGCCGGTATTGCTCGGCAGCTACAGACCCTGCATGCTTTCCTTCTTAATATTTATAAAGATGATGCTCGAAACATTCTTTCTCTCACACCAGGAATATTAATGAGGAAAATGGTCACCAATTTTCTGATCAATTGAATAGCAAGTAGTTGGTTGATCAGTTTAAAACGATATTTCAACAATAACAATAATATGGAAAAACCGATGATGGTAGAAACAACAGCTCTCATAAAGACACCCCTTCAAAATCAGTTGGATACCTTTATCTTTTCACAAAAGAGCTTATTTATTCTCGAAAAACTTATCAACCAGTGGGTCCATGGTCTCTCTAAGAACATCAGCAGATTTTTTAAACTTTTCCTTTTCCTCGTTATCTAAATTCAAGTGAAGTACTTCCCGGATTCCTGTCCGATTAACAATGGCAGGAACACCAATATACAGGTCTTCTTCCTCGTATTCCCCTTCTAAATAGGCTGAAACTGTAAGGATAGAGTTTTCATTGTGCAATATAGCTTTTGTGAGCCTCACCAGTCCCATCGCAATGCCGTAATAAGTTGCGCCTTTACGTTGGATGATATGGTAAGCAGCGTCACGGACATTGACGAAAATATCATCAAGATCTTCTACCTTGTATTGATCTGGACGGTCATGGATGCGGTCAAACACAGATCTGCCTCCAACATTAGCATGGCTCCAAACCGGCAATTCAGAGTCACCGTGCTCTCCCATGATGTAGGCATGTATATTTCGTGCATCGACATCAAAGTAATCGCTTAACAGGTAGCGAAGCCTTGCTGTATCTAATATCGTTCCTGAACCAATGACCCGATGAGATGGCAGTCCGGAAAATTTCCAAGTCATATACGTCAGGATATCGACAGGATTGGTTGCTACCAGGAAGATCCCATCGAAGCCGCTATTCATGACAGCAGTAACAATTTCTTTGAAAATGTTACTGTTCTTTTCTACTAAATCCAGCCTGGTTTCCCCTGGCTTCTGGTTCGCTCCAGCTGTAATGACTACCAAGTCAGCATCTTTACAATCCTGATAATCCCCGAACCAAATCTTTTTACTGCCAGGTGCAAATGGAACTCCATGATTAAGATCCATAGCATCCCCTTCAGATTTATCTTTATTTAGATCAATCATTACCAACTCATCCGCTACCCCTTGATTCAATAAAGCAAAAGCATAACTTGAACCGACAAACCCTGTCCCGATCAATGCAACACGATTTACTCTTTCCATTTTCAGCACTCCCCTCGTTTACTAACCTTACACTTTAGATTGTACACTATTTCACAAACTCTGCAATGAATGAAAGCGTTTGAAATCATGACAACTTTAGTAACTTCAAGAGCCAATTAGCCGATCATATAGAGTTTTTGCTCTAGAGACTTCCTCCACCCCTTGTATCAAGACCCTGCCATCTGGAAACAGTACTAAAGTTTCACCGCTATCTAACTCAGCTTTCAATAGGAAAGGTGTTTTTTTCACTTTAGCAACGGAGGTGAGACGTTGGTTCCACAGCTGTAAATCCAGCTCTGATTGTTTGTGTATCTGTACAGAATCTCTTCCACAAAGAACACTATAATCTTCATCAGCACCGGAATGAAGATAAGGATACTCACTAGTTTGACACGTCGTACAATATGTTACCGGTTTTTTCAGCTTCATGGAAAATTGCTGATTCTGCCAAATATCAAACGTTAATAAATCGCCTCTCAGAGCATTTTTGTTGTCTGTTAAATATTTCATCACTTCTACCACCTGGTGAGAAGATACCATATCAACCACCGGAGCAATGACCCCCACTGTATCACATGTCTGGCCACTACCTGCACCATCCGGAACAACACACCTTAAACATGGCGTCTTCCCTGGGATGAACAATGCCGTCATACCTCTTGAGCTGACAGCACCACCGTAGGCATACGGAATCCCAAGTTTAAAGCATGCATCATTCAGAAGGTATCGTGTGGAAAAATTATCGGTTCCATCTATTACTACGTCGACGCCTTCCATCAATTTTTCTATGTTATCAGCCGTAACATCTGTTACAATTCCTTCCACTGATATTTCCGAATTGATGTCTTTCAGTCTCTTTTCAGCAGCTACAGCTTTCGGCAGCATATCCTCCGCGTCCTTTTGGGTGTAAAGCATTTGACGCTGAAGGTTACTAAACTCGACAAAATCTCTGTCTACGATCCGGATATAACCCACACCCGCTCTGACAAGATGATTGCTGACTACTGTCCCCAGGGCACCGGCACCTACAACCAATACCGTTTTCCTGCTAAGAAGATCCTGACCTTCTTCTCCAATTGGTGGAAATAATACTTGTCTCGAATAACGACTATTCATATGCTTCCCTCCTACTGCAAAGATGATTAGCCTTATTAAAACACAAAACCATCCTCGGTTATCAAATGATCAACCGGAATATCAAAAGCTTCATGCGGAAGCGCCTCGACAACCTGTGCATTGGAAGCAAGAGCAACCGTCTTTCCCTGATAATCCGATAAGAAACGATCATAGTAGCCCCCGCCATACCCAATCCTATACCCACGGGTATCAAACAACAATCCAGGTACGATAATTAAATCAATGGCACTCTTTTTTTTAGGTTCACATAAATTCGGATTTGGCTCTTGCAAACCGTAAAAAACTGTTTCTAATTGATTGAAATCATCTAATTGATAAAAATGTAAATGGCGAGGCCCGGGGTCACATTTCGGAACAGCAGCTGTCTTTCCCAGTTGCCAGGACTTTTCAATAATAGGTGATGTATTCCATTCATTCTTTTGAGAAATAGTGATGCCAATCGTGTCTGCTTCTTTATATATCTCAGATTGGAGCAGCTGATCCGCCAATTTCTGCTCGATCAATCCTTTTTCATCCTTAGATAGACTGGCCATTATTTGCTTGCCCCTTGCCCTTAATTGGACTTTATCCATATAATCACTCCTAACCAGAAAAATTTTATCTTACGTATGTATTAACCCCATTTGACTTCTAAGAAGCTTATTCAACCATAGGGCCGAATTGTGGAAGACTCAGTTTCAAGATAGTAAGGGTTCTTTACCATAATAGCGTCAGGGCTGGTTGGGAAACTACTCGCTTTCCACTTATGGTAACAGATCCAACTATCTCGAAACTGAGTCTTCTGTTAAAGGGAGCTTTATCTGAAAATCATTGAGTGAGATTTAACAGACCTAGGTATAAAAAAACAGTAGGATCAAATATCCTACTGCTTACTTAGTTTCACGATGAAGCGTATATTTACGAAGACGTGGGCTATACTTTTTCAGCTCCAGGCGCTCCGGATTTGTACGCTTGTTTTTAGTTGTAATATAATTGCGGTCACCAGTTTCAGTGCAAGCAAGTGTAATATTTACACGCATGTTTATCCCTCCATATCCTATCTCGTTTCATATCTCTACTTGATAATATCAGACTTATTTATAATAGCAGAACTACTTTGGCGTTTCAAGCATTCCTATTAAATTAATGTATTAAATGATCATGTAGAAAAAGTTGGATGTATGTGATATAAATGTAACTGTAACTTACATAGGAGTGAACGACATGATCATAGCCTTCATAACCATAACTATTACCGGTCTATTTCTATTTTTGGCTTCGTTTTTTATGAATGATCGCTTGAAGCAGTTGGAAGATGAGGTGGAACAAATATCGATTACATCTCTACAGGAAAGCTATAAATTAAAGCGAAAGGTAAATATTCTAGAGGAAGAGTTACTCGTCTCATTGCCTGCTAAAGAAAACGAGCCACAATATAAACAATCCCTCCAAGATGACCCCATAAAGGACGGAGTAGCAGACCATCATCCCAAAAGGAATCTTGACCATCTGAGCTCTGCGAGGCGAAAGGCATGAAACATACGGTAAGAGCTTTTTCTTTTGGCTTACTTGCATCTTCATTAGTATATTTTCTTGTCATGCACTTTGTCGGATTTCCTGAGGAAATGTTTTTACAGGAAGAAACTGGAGATGCAACTAAAGAAGGATACATATTAATAGAAGAAACGGAATTAGAGGAAATGCTGACAAATCAATACGAGCTTGGACTGAAAGAGAAGCAACAAGAAGCGCCCATAAGCAATGATGAGTTAGCGGTCTTCTCGCCTGAAAACAATAGATTTACCAGTACTACTCTTAAAATCGAACCAGGGATGAACTCAGAAACAATTACAGAATTTCTGGAAGAAGAAGGCTTGATTATAAATAAGGTAAATTTCCAACAATATTTAGATGAAGCAGGTTACAGCCGCAACCTTCAGGTCGGCCAATTCCAGCTTGATTCTGAAATGACCTACCAGGAAATAGCTAAACTTATAACGTCGAATTGAAGTGCATTTTGCTCGGTGTCTGTAAATTCAAATCAAACAAAGAAGGGTTGTATCCATAAGATACAGCCCTTCCTTTTTTATTCATTCAAATCATAAGATCTGCCTTTAACAAGGAAAAAAACCTCTTCCCCAATATTAGTGATATGGTCAGCAAACCGTTCGATGTAACGAGCTGAATAAGCCATTTGCATTAAATACTGGATTTGATCTGGGTTATTTGCTGTTGATTCCAGCAACTCTCTTATGAGTTCTCCATATTTCCTATCTACGATATCATCCATTTCTGAAAGCTTATTGGCAAATGTGATATCTTCAAGATCAAACGCCTTTTTAGCGATATCTACCATGTCGAAGGCCACATCTGCCATTTCACGGATTCCAGGATGGATAGAAAGCGGATGTTTTTCTCCTAAATGCTGCGTTGCCTTAGCAATATTCTTCGCATGGTCAGCCATTCTTTCTAAGTCAGTCGTAATTTTGATAGCAATGATCAGTCGACGTAAATCGGTCGCCACTGGTTGTTGTTTAGCGATTAGAATCATAACTTTATCATTGATTTCATCTTCTTTTTTGTCTATCTTGACATCTTCCTTAATAATTTGCTCTGCCTTCTTTATATCACTTGCATATAAGGCATCGATAGCTGTCATAAATGCTTGTTTGGTTGTTTCTGCAAGCTCAAATATATCTGCTTTCAAATTAGCCAGTTCTTCTGAAAAATGTTCTCTAGTCACCATCATATGACTCCTCCCATATTTAAATTAACCGAACCTACCGCTGATATAGTCCTCCGTACGCTTATCTGAAGGATTTGAGAACAGATTATCAGTATCATCAAATTCTATCAGTTCTCCGTTTAAGAAGAAGGCGGTTTTATCGGAAATTCTCGCTGCCTGCTGCATATTATGAGTCACAATAATGATGCTGTATTTCTTTTTCAGTTCTTGGACTAATTCCTCTACTTTCAAAGTTGAAATAGGGTCAAGAGCTGAAGTTGGTTCATCCATCAATATTACATCCGGTTCAATAGCTAAAGCCCGGGCAATACAGATCCTCTGCTGCTGACCTCCTGATAGACCGAACGCATTCTCATTTAAAC
This sequence comes from Thalassobacillus sp. B23F22_16, assembly GCF_043496955.1. Taxonomy (NCBI): domain Bacteria; kingdom Bacillati; phylum Bacillota; class Bacilli; order Caryophanales; family Bacillaceae; genus Thalassobacillus; species Thalassobacillus sp. B23F22_16. The sequence continues at coordinate 32,997 of NZ_JBIEKD010000029.1, forward strand.
GATCTTTCACTTCATCCCATATAGCAGCATCTTTTAAACTTTTTTCGACGACCTGATCCAGTACAGCCTTCTTCTTCACACCATGAACACGTGGGCCATAAGCAACATTATCATAGATGGACTTTGGGAATGGATTAGGTTTTTGGAAGACCATTCCTACTTTCGTTCTTAAGTCTTCCACTCCATACTTATTGGAGAAAATGTCTCCCCCTTTATATTTAATTGATCCGGAAGTTTTTACAGTTGGGACCATCTCAACCATACGATTTAAAGTCTTTAGATACGTTGACTTACCACAACCTGATGGACCAATGATAGCAGTCACTTTATTTTGAGGTACCTTCATGTCGATTCCATATAATGCCTGGTCATTTCCATACCAAAGATTTAGATCGTTAACTTCAAATACGTTCTGTTCCATAGCACCCTCACTCTTTATCACACTGGTGCCTTTTACACCTGTACCCAGGGGACGTTCAGCGGATTGGTTATTTTTAGTAATAGTTTGCATAAAAATTCCTCCTATCAGCGCTTAATACCTTTTCTGGAATTTGTTACGAATGAAAACCGCAATAGCGTTCATTAGCAAGAGTACAATCAACAGCACGATAATTCCCGCAGCTGCAACGAACTGCCACTCTTCTTGAGGCCGGCCTGTCCAATTGAAGATTTGTATAGGCATGACGGTATATTTAGAAAGCAATGAATCGGGAATTGTATAAATTGCAGTAGCAGCCCCTACAATAATCAAGGGAGCTGTCTCCCCGATTGCACGAGATAAAGCAAGGATGGTACCTGTCAATATTCCAGGTAAAGCCGCGGGTAAAACAACACGACGGATCGTCTGCCATTTCGATGCCCCCATTCCATAAGAGGCTTCTTTGATGTCTGCCGGCACTGACCTGATTGCTTCCTGCGCAGCTACCACAATAACCGGGAGTACTAGCAAAGCCATCGTCAATCCACCGGCAATCAGGGTATAACCGAAGCGAAGCATATAAACAAAGAAAGTCAAGCCAAGCAAACCATAAACAATCGACGGTACTCCCGCAAGATTTTGAATATTAACCTGTATGAATTTCGTCCATCGGTTTTTATAAGCATATTCCTCTAAGAAAATAGCAGTACCGACACCAATAACAATTGCTACTGGTGCAACGATGCCAATCAACATAATCGATCCGATTAATCCTGCAAAAATACCAGCTTCTTCAGGATATGGGGCAGGAAAATTTGAAATGAAATTCCCATTTAAATAGCCAATTCCTTGAGTCAGTACACGATATAACAATAACGCCAGAAAAATCAGTCCAACAGTTGTCGAAGAGAAAAATAATACTTTCAGTACATTATTTAACAGTACCCTGCCACGAATTCTTTTTTGAATATTATTCTGATTTGTATCCAGCATCAGTATTCCTCCCTGAACTTACATGAGATATACTGGGATAGCATGTTCATGAGCAATGTGAATATGAACAAAGTAGCTCCTACAGCATAAATACTATAATATATGGTTGAGCCGAAGGTAGTATCCCCAGTCGCGCCCTGGACAATAAATGCAGTCAACGTCTGAATCGAACGGGTCGGGTCAAATGTTAACGCTGGTGATGCTCCTGCAGCTATAACGACGATCATTGTTTCACCGATGGCCCGAGAAATAGCAAGAACAATAGATGCCATAATTCCTGAAAAAGCCGCAGGAAGAACCACTTTAAACGCCACTTCCAACTTCGTAGCTCCTAAAGCCAACGCACCTTCACGTAAGTTATTCGGTACGGAATTCATCGCATCTTCTGAAAGGGAAGCAATCATTGGGATAATCATGATTCCCACTACAATACCTGCACTTAAGGCATTGAAAACTCCCAGCCCAGGTAAAAAGCTCTTCAGCAACGGCGTGACAAAGGTAAGTGCAAAAAATCCATATACAACCGTTGGAATTCCTGCAAGCACCTCTAATGTTGGCTTGATGATCTTGCGTGCACGATTACTTGCGTACTCACTCAAAAAAATAGCAGACATCAGACCTAAAGGCACAGCTACGATTGCAGCAATCAATGTAATCAATAAAGTACCAGTAATCAAAGGTAATACTCCAAAATGCCCGCTCCATGGCGACCACTGTGTTCCAGTATAAAAATCAAAAATAGATGTGCTGCTAAAAAAGGTGATCGATTCCCGAAGTAACGTAAAGAGAATCCCTGCTGTTGTCAAAACACTTACACTCGCACATAACAATAAAAATGCAGGAACAAGTTTCTCTATCTTACCTGAAATACTTTTCTTCTTACGTTTATTATCGATTAGTGCTTGAACATCCAAATCAATCGTTTCGTCTTTAAAAGCTTTTTCCATCCTCAATCCCCTCTCATCCGTAAAAGGAATTTCTGTTTATCACCAGGCGTTCTCTTTTACACAACAGCAAGGTGAGGCTAAAAAAGCCCCACCCCCCCGCTGAATTTTACTTAGCCTATTTCTTATTCTGATTGCAGTGATTCTAATTGCTTCTGATATTCATCTTCAGGCAGGGCTACATAGCCGACTTGTTCAGCCGCTTTCGCAGCATTGTTCAACATATATTCTGTAAAATCTTTTACTTGTTCTTTTTCGTTATAGGAATCCATATTTACATAAGTGAACAATGGACGGGAAAATGGTGTGTAGGAACCATCCTGAATGGTTTCTGGTGATGGTTTTACGGCTTTTCCTTCTCCATCTTTAATTCCAAGAACTTTCAAGCTATCCTGATTTTCCTGGTAGTACGCATAACCAAAGAATCCAATGGCGTTCGGGTCACTTTCAATACCGCGTACCAGCACGTTATCATCTTCAGAAAGGGTTGTGTTGGCACCCTCTTTCATTGGTTCATCCTCCAGTACTACTTCGTTAAAGTAATCAAAAGTACCTGAATCATGACCGGGGCTATAGATTTTGATTGTTTCATCTGGCCATTCTGGATTAATGTCTGACCACTTTGTTGCACCATTACCATCTAAGAAGATTTTTTTCAAATCTTCTACAGAAAGTTCTTCAACAAAATCATTTTGCTGGCTCACTACGATAGAAAGTCCATCATAAGCTAATTCCAACTCTTTGAGGTCTACACCGTTTTCTTCTGCGGCTGCTTTTTCTTCATCCTTAATCGGTCGGGAAGCATTGCTTAGATCGATTTCACCTTTGGTAGACTTTTTAAATCCACCGCCGGAACCGGAACTATTCACAGAAACATTAACTTCAGGGTTTTCCTTGTTATATTCATAAGTCAAAGCTTCCATAATAGGAAATACTGTGGATGATCCGTCAACTGAGATACTTCCAGAAACAGACTCCTCTGATCCCTCTTCACCGGCCTCACCATTTGATTGGCCGCCGCATGCTGCTAACACACTCAGCATTAGGACTAGTGTAAATAGTAGTGAATAATTCTTGAAACGGTTCATTTCTTTTCCCCCTACACTCCATTATTTTGTCGGTTGGCTTGGCCAACTACATGTACAATAATAAAGCGAGACTTTTAAACTGGAATGAAGCTATTGTAAAGATTGTGTAAACCATAAGATTTTGACGTATAAAAAAAGAGCAATACCATTTAGGTATTACTCTTCGTTATTGTCGGACGCCTCATTTTCTTCTTCGTTGAGGTTCTCTTCCACATCTTCTATGCCTTTCTCGCTGCGTTCCTTTTTCAGTTCGAAATAAGCATCGAGGATGTCCTTGGATATATCTTTGTTGATGGAAGAGCCAATCTGTTTTCCAACATGAGGAACAACTACAGAGAAGGCTACTTCCGGTTTATCATGTGGGGCATAGCCAACCATCGTTAAATTTTCGGTTTCAATTTTAGTGGTATTTCCATTGCTGTCTTTTGGAAACATAAAATTTTGTGCTGTTCCTGTCTTCCCTGCCGGCCTGTAATCTACATCCTTGAATGTGCTATATGCGGTTCCACCCTGTCTTTGAAAGGCGTATTGAAAACCTAACTTCACTCGATCAATGTATTTTTCTTCCATGTCAATGCGGTTTAATACATCTGTATTGACGTTTTCTTTGACGGAACCTAATTGCTCCATCTCATTGGATGGCTCCCTAATTTCCTTTACCAAATGAGGGCGTATCCGATAGCCATCATTCGCTATTGTAGAAACATACTGTGCAAGTTGCATTGTTGTATAAGAATTATACTGACCTATCAAAAAGTCTAATTGGGTACCAGGAATAGGCTTTTCACCAATCACCCCAGTGGCCTCAGAAGGCATATCAATACCAGTTGGAACGCCTAACCCAAATTGATTAAAGTTATATAAGAATTTATTATAGGTGCCAGATTTGAAATCTATGGGCTTACGTGGCACATATGTTTCACCGCCAATTCGATATCCCGCTAAAAACATATATACGTTGGAAGATTTCTGAAGTGCTGTTATGTCATTTACAGGTCCTAAGTTCCTGTAAGAACCTTTTACTGTGTCTGAGACATACAACTTTCTATCATAAATGGATTCACCAGGTTGCATGACACCTTCCTGTAACGCCATTAAAACGGTGGCACCTTTCACAGTTGACCCTGGTAAATGCTGTGCCTGGATAGCTTTATAGGAGTGATCGACCACTTCAGGCTCTCCAGATTCCCTGTCCCGGTTATAGTACATACCAGATACCGCCAAAACTTCACCGGTATTAGGGTCCATCATAACAACCATGGCATCTTCGAGGAACCGATTTTTATAAGGCTGGCGGGCAATCTCTTCTTTCAATCGCTTTTTAACAATCTCATCCACCTGCTGCTGGAGTTCTATATCAATCGATAGAACAAGATCATCACCACGTGACCCTTCTCTGACCACCTCGGTATTTACGATATTGTTCTTCTTATCCGTTTCATAGCGGATTTTTTCTTTTGATCCTCTTAGTATACTTTCATATTTTTCTTCCAGGCCACTTTTACCGACTCGGTCATTACGACTATAATCAAGGGATAAATAATAATCCTGGTTCGCTCTTGGAATCCCCTGTTCAGCAGTAGTTATGGTGCCAATATAATTACGGAACGTGCCTTCATACGGGTATTTCCTGTTCCAGTCTGATGTTACGTTTATTCCAGGAAGCTGATTCAGGTGCTCCGCCACTGATGCATATTCTTCGATGGTTATCTCATCATTTTTAATGATATGAGGGGCCAGAGCAGAAGCCTGATCGAGCTCTTTCTTTATTGCAATCACCTGGTATTTTTCAAATGGAATCGATTCGACTTCCTCTTCTGTAATCCGGTCCAGCAAAAGCTGGTATTCTTCTCCTCCGGATAAGTCTTCTGATTCTTCTTGTGAGACCCGTTCTCTGACTTCTTCTTCATTCAGCAGGTAAAAATACTCTTTCAAGTCACGTTCACGGACAATTTTTTTCAATTCTTCCTCTTCGCCCATACTGATAAACTCGGCTAAATCTTCTGCAAGCTTGAGACGGTCCATTGGCTGTACCCCTTTAGGAGGGGTATAAGTAATCGAATAGAGTGGTTCATTATCAACAATCACACGTCCAAACCGGTCAAACATTTTCCCTCTCGGCACCGGTGTATGAATCGTTGTATTTTCTGTTCGGTTGATTTCTTCCTGGGCATCTTCTCCATATAAAATTTGAACCACGCCCAACTGAAGTATCAACGAAGCGAATAGTAAAAAAATCACAAAGAATAAAATATTCATTCTTAAAGGAAGATGCGATTTTTTCTTTTTGCTTTTCCCCATCGTCCTCCCCCTTACCTATCAAAATTCACCCAACTATTATAACATTTTCCAACATATTAAAATAGTTGCCAATAGGGATATTTAAGGGTTTTTACTGGTTGTCATAGTTGTATCCGTAACATATGCACTTTCTGATTCTTCTTCTTTTCTAAGATCAATCCCTTTTACAAAAAAGTAAATCCAGAAATGTCCAGATCCTACCAGAAGCAAGATGAAAGGTATCGCTCGTTCCGGAGAAAACAAAGTAATACCCAGCAGGAATATAAGAATCGAAGCTACTCTTCCGGCATTCAAGAACAATTCTCGCACCACAATATATTCAATCCGCATTTCCGCCGCTTTCCAAGATTTTCCGATTACATCGTAAGTCAGTGAAATGTAAGGCACATATAGAATTGGGTAAGAAATTCCAATCACAGCTGCATAAATCAACAATGTAGTGAAATTTACATTAATCAATAAAATGGAGAGCGCAAGGTATAAAGAAACCCCTCCTGCGAATATTGCCCATTTCCTCATTCGAGGTTTTATCCACTTGGTTGCCAGAAAATAAAGGACAAATGCACTTCCGGAATATACAAGATTAAACATACCTAAAGAAAGCTCACTTTGGGTAGCTATATAAACCCAAATGGAAATAACAAATAAAAAAGTCCCTTCCCTCAGCCCTTGGAATACATGGGCGTGTAATATCTTCCCCCAATTCTTATTGCTTTTTCGCTCCTGGAAAATTCGTTGAAAAGAAAAGTTACCTTTAGCTTTTCTGCGTTGCAGAAAGAAACTGGTAACAACCGCACAAATAAAGAGAACAAATGAAATGGTGAAGATCACCGTATATCCTGTAAATGCAGCCATATTGGCAATAATCAGCCCAGCTAATATGGGACCAACCATACCGCCAAAAGACTGAAGCAAACCAAGAAAACCATTAAAGAAATCTCGGGTATCCGGTTCCGTGATTTCGAAGGTAAGTACATTAAACGCAAGCCAGTAAAACCCATAACCAATGCCTAATAAACCGCCAAGCAATATATTAAAGCTGGCAGCTTTTTCGCCTACGATCAAGACCGTCAAAAAGAACAAGGACAAAAAAATAACCCCTGCACGTAAGACAACTACACGGTCCACCTTTTTCGCAAATTTTCCGGCAATGATGAAAGTCACCGGCTGGAGTATATAGATGCTTAAGTTATACAATGCGATAGCAGTATATTCACTGGATTGTTTCCAAAGATAAACGTTTACAAAAGTATTCGACAAAAATATTCCTAACGAGTAAAGTCCACCTATCAACAGCAATAGCAGTAAGTCTTTATTCACTTCCGTCGGCCCTAAGAGGGAATGTAATAATTTTTTCATATCTCCAATCTCCTTTACTGTCATTCCTTAGTCTCTGCAAACAGAGTGGAGATATGCACATGAAAAAAGCGCGGACCCTTGGTCCGCGCTTAGTTTATCATTATTTTGCTTCTTGGTAGCGTTTAGAAACTTCTTCCCAATTCACTACGTTCCAGAATGCTTTTGCATAATCCGGACGCTTGTTTTGATACTTAAGATAATACGCATGCTCCCATACGTCCAATCCTAATACAGGAGTTTTACCTTCCATAATCGGAGAGTCCTGGTTCAACGTATCAGTGAGTTCAAGGTTGCCGTTATTAACGACTAACCATGCCCAACCAGAACCAAAACGACCAGTTGCTGTTTTTTCGAATTCTTCTTTAAAGGATTCGAAGCTGCCAAACTTTTCGTTAATAGCATTAGCTAGATCTCCTGATGGCTCTCCTCCACCGTTTGGAGACATGATCTGCCAGAATAGAGTGTGGTTTGCATGTCCACCGCCATTGTTACGGACAGCATTACGAATGTCTTCAGGTACAGCATCCAGGTTGCCAATGAGATCTTCCAAGGATTTGCTTTCTAAATCCTGATGACCTTCCAATGCATTGTTCAATTTCGTAACATAGGTGTTATGGTGCTTCGTGTGGTGGATGTTCATTGTTTCCTTGTCGATGTGTGGTTCTAGTGCGTCATAAGCGTAAGGTAGTTCAGGTAGTTCAAATTTAGCCATAAAGAAATTCCTCCTTTTTAGAATATGTACATAAGTGCTTGGAAGCAGTATTACTACTTTTAAGCCTCTAATGCAAATGTAACAAAGCCTTTGAAGTGTTGCAAATATTATGCATATTCTTATTTATCTTTTTTAAACACGCTGCATATATAATGTTACCTAATCGAAGTCTATTCAAACATTTACCCTTTGAAAAGTATAAAAAAAATGCTGCGTTTACAGCAGCATTTGTAGTCAATTCCAGAAAGTGGCTTGGGACGGAATCGAACCGCCGACACACGGATTTTCAGTCCGTTGCTCTACCGACTGAGCTACCAAGCCATTATGGGTATTATTCAGTTAACTGATAATTAGTGTACTGACTTTTGTTTTTTTTCACTTATGAAAAAATGGCGGAGGAGGAGGGATTCGAACCCCCGCGGGCCGTGAAGCCCCTGGCGGTTTTCAAGACCGCTCCCTTCAGCCAGACTTGGGTACTCCTCCGCAAAAAATGGTGGACCCTGCAGGATTCGAACCTGCGACCGATCGGTTATGAGCCGATAGCTCTAACCAGCTGAGCTAAGGGTCCACATGGGGCGACCGGTGGGGATCGAACCCACGTATGCCGGAACCACAATCCGGTGCGTTAACCACTTCGCCACGACCGCCATGTGAATGTATATAGTTTTAATATGTATGGTGTCGGCGGAGGGGATCGAACCCCCGACCTTACGGGTATGAACCGTACGCTCTCGCCAGCTGAGCTACGCCGACATGTAAGGCTCCACCGGTAGGATTCGAACCTACGACCAATCGGTTAACAGCCGATTGCTCTACCACTGAGCTACGGTGGAATAATATCAATATATTTTGGGTGATAACTAAGCTTTTATGCAGTATGTATTGCTTCCAATAGGATTATGAAAGTGGGTTACTTTGTGGAAGCGACGAAATATAATATATCATGTATTCTCATGGGTGTCAACCAAGAAAAAATGTTGGATTTAAAAGCAACAGAAATAATATAGCACGTTCCTCACATGCTTTCAAGGACTTTTTTAAAAGATAAAGCGCGCCCGCAGGCGCGCTTGTCTTATTGGTCCTCTTCACCTAAAACTTCCTCGGCGATATTTACTGCGTGATCTCCAATACGCTCCAGGTTACTGATAATATCTACAAACACAATACCTGCTTGTCCGGTACATAAACCTTCATTCAAACGCAGGATGTGCTTCTTACGGTAGTTTCTTTCCATCTGGTCAATTTGATCCTCTTTTTGAACTACTGCCAAAGCTTCTTCACGATCCATGGTTTCTAAAGCTTTGGTTGCCTGTTTAACAGTTATAGCCGTCAAGTTGAACATTTCATTTAGATCTTCTTGGGCCTGACCTGTCAAATCAACCTTATTCGAAATTTTATAATCAATTAATTCAACAATATTTTCAAAATGGTCTCCGATACGTTCATAATCTCTTACTGAATCAAGAAGGGCGGAGTGCTTCCGGCTATCTTCATCAGTCAATGGAGCCACAGATAATTGCACAAGATAATCTGTTATTTTTCTATCCAGATTATTCAGTGCATCTTCAAGCTGAAGTGCTACCTCTGCATGTTTTGGCTTTTGATTATTCAAGTAATTGCTTGTTTCTTCCAGCCCTTTATATGATAATTCACCCATTTTCAGGACCTCTTCTTTTGCCTGATCAAGTGCCAGGGCAGGTGACTGATCAATAAAGATCGGGTCAAGATGCTGAGGTTTGAATTCCATAACAGAATCATCGCCTGGAACCAGTTTGATGACAATCCATGCGAGTACAGCAATCAATGGGAACTGAATAATTGTATTGGTTACGTTGAAACTTCCGTGAGCGAACGCAATTGTCATTTCAGGGTTAAGGGAAAGAGTATCCCTTAAATACCTTACGAATAATTCAAATAGCGGTAAAATGATCAGGAAAATGGTTGTACCGACAATATTGAAGATAACGTGAACCATAGCCGCACGCTTGGCTGCAATGCTGGCACCAATGGAAGCTAGTACAGCGGTGATTGTGGTACCGATGTTATCACCGAATAATACCGGCAATGCTGCATTTAAGTCCATCGCTCCTTGCGCGAACAAACCTTGCAGAACTCCGATGGTTGCACTGGAACTCTGGACTATAACGGTAAACACAGTACCAATGACAACCCCAAGAATAGCATTTTCACTCATGCTTAATGTAAGTTCCTGGAATACCTCCATGGAACGAAGTGGTTTCATTCCACCTTCCATGATGTCAAGGCCTAAGAATAGCGCACCAAAACCGAACACGATTTGTCCAATGTAAGAAATACGTTTATTTTTAAAGAAGAATAATAATATTGCACCTACTGCGATGATCGGCAATGCATAGGCTTTGATTTCAAGGCCGATAATGAATGCCGTTACGGTTGTCCCAATATTCGCACCCATGATGACACCAATCGCCTGCCTGAATGTCATGAAACCAGCATTAACCAGTCCTATAGTAAGTACAGTTGTACCTGTACTTGTCTGGATAAGAATGGTTACTACAATACCTGCAAGAACCCCCATAAATGGATTGGAGGTAAAGCGATCAAGTAAATCCCTCAATCGGTCACCTGCGGATTTTTGCAGACCGTCTCCCATGTATTTCAGACCAAACAAGAATATACCCAGACCGCCGATAAATTCAAATATCATTTGTTGAACATCGATTTCCAACGGTTGTCCACCCCTTCTTTTCATCCAAAGTTTTGTTTCTCTTTAAAACACCTCTACCATTATTAATGACCTGCGAAACATTTGTAAAGGGAATACGCGAAATTTAACATTAAATTTACAAACAGGAACTTATATTTTTCTTGTCCTCATTGAATAGCTGATTTACTATTAGAAGGGTATAAAGGAGAATGAGTCATGAGCAAAACCCAACTACTTATAAAAAGCTGTTATCAATTTAAACTAATCAGTGCTTTTCGATTCCAACCAATAGGAAAGGCAATCGGCTATTTGTTTTTTCTCAGTTTAATCGTACTTCTTCCAGTACTCATCAGTATGTTATTGACAACACTCTTTGGCGACGAATCAGGAAGTCTCATGAAAGGAATCTCCGGCGGGGTTTTTACTATCATCTTCCTGCCTTTTATCTATTTACTGATATCTTTCTTATTATTCTGCACTGCAAGCATATTGGCAGGCATCGGGCTGCTCTATAAAACAGTTGTAAAAAAACGGACAGATTTCAAGCAGCTTTGGAATATGAGCACCCTTGCAATTACATCGCCGACTCTTCTATTAGTCGTAATCGAATCTTTTCTATGGTCCACCTCCCATATCGTGTGGTTATATTTTCTTGCCAGCATCGTCCTTCTTTTAGTAAGTATGCGTTATCTACCGAACATGAAATGAGTCTGGGACATAACTAGCCGAAAATAGTAAAAAAAGGGTTCCGATTATCGAATTTTGATGACCGGAACCTTTTTTACTGAGTCAATCTCATAATTGGTTAGACGGTTTCCGTTTCAGGCCGTGTA